>NZ_JBFRIY010000036.1:110189-184760 GCF_041468565.1 Shewanella sp. 10N.286.54.B9 | reverse complement strand
AAGCCCTTAAAGCGTTTGTCGCCTGAGGTTAATTTCCGAAGAAGTTAATCTCTCTAACACTGCTGCAAGTCCCGTACTACCTAAGTAGTTGGCCTGCTGTGCCGTGTCAGTGGATGCGCATTATAGGGAGATCTTGAGTAAGCGCAAGCGCTTTTTAAACAAATAATGCCTTTTTTATCATGTTTTTAGTTAAGCACATTTTAGCCACTAGTTACCCTCAGAGTTATCCACAAACAATCGTTGAAACGGCTACTTTACAGGCAGGCGGTCTCAATACCGTTATGGAGTACATTATATAACGGAGCCTTTAATGTTAGCGGTGTTTTCAATTCATGCTAGTCAAAGTGCTAAGAATTTTAGAACAGGCAGCATGGAGCGCCTATTCGTTTAAAAATACATTAGCTAATAATAAGCAAAAAAAAGGGCGACTTTAATAAGTCACCCTTCTTTTATATCCATTGTGAAGCAGTTTTAGCTTAGCTTCCCATGACACTGTTTGTACTTCTTACCAGAGCCACATGGACAAGGATCATTACGACCAACCTTCTCACCTTCACGAACCTGTGGCTGAGTTGCTGCTAATGCTGCACTTTCTTCGGCACCGACTAGAGCTTCAGCAGCAGCATGTTGGTAGTCACGACGGATTTTTGCGTCTTCTTGACGACGACGTTCTTCCATCTCTTCAACATCTGACTGCGCTTGAACTTGTACCTTAGACAAAATACTAATCACGTCGTGCTTTAGTGATTCAAGCATCTGCTGGAATAGCTCAAACGATTCACGTTTATACTCTTGCTTTGGATTCTTCTGTGCGTAACCACGTAAGTGAATACCTTGACGAAGATGATCCATTGCCGAAAGATGCTCTTTCCAAAGCCCATCTAACGTCTGCAGCATAACGGCTTTTTCAAATTGACGTAGAACTTGCTCACCTACCATCTCTTCTTTTGCTTTATATGCATTAATCCATGTATCTACAATACGCTCACGTAATGTTTCTTCATGAAGATCATCTTCCTTATCTAGCCACTCCTGCACAGGCAAGGCCATAGAGTACTCTTGCTGCAAGCGCTGCTCTAAACCTGCAACATCCCATAACTCTTCAACGGATTGAGGCGGAATATACTGGTCCATTAATTCATTGATGACATCAGTCTGAATATTAGTGATGGTATCTTTGATACTTTCAGCATCCATAAGCTCATTACGCTGTGCGTAAACCACTTGACGCTGGTCGTTAGCTACATCATCAAACTCAAGCAGCTGCTTACGGATATCAAAGTTACGAGCTTCAACTTTACGTTGTGCATTTTCAATTGCTCGAGATACCCAAGGATGCTCAATCGCTTCACCTTCTTCCATACCTAGTTTCTTCATCATTGAAGATACACGGTCAGACGCAAAGATACGCATTAAGCTATCTTCCATAGAAAGATAGAAACGAGACGAACCTGCATCACCTTGACGACCAGAACGACCACGTAACTGGTTATCGATACGGCGAGACTCGTGACGCTCTGTTCCTAGAATATGCAGGCCGCCAGCGTCGACGACTTCATCGTGACGTATCTGCCAATCAGCCTTAATTTTAGCTCGTTGCTCGTCGCTAGGATTAGCGAGTGCTTCGATTTCCATATTCCAGTTGCCACCTAGCACGATATCAGTACCACGACCGGCCATGTTAGTTGCAACAGTTACTGCACCAGTGCGACCTGCTTGGGCAACGATGTCGGCTTCACGCTCATGGAACTTGGCGTTCAAGATCTCATGTGGGATCTTTTCTTTCTTCAATAGGCTGTGCAGTAATTCTGATTGCTCAATGGATACAGTACCAACAAGTACTGGTTGACCGCGCTCACGGCAACCAACGATGTCTTTAACAATCGCTGCATACTTCTCTTCCGCTGTCAGATAAACCAAATCAGGATTATCTGCACGAACCATTGGGCGGTTAGTTGGAACAACAACAGTATCTAAACCATAAATATGTTGGAATTCGAAAGCTTCAGTATCAGCAGTACCGGTCATACCCGCAAGCTTCTCGTACTGACGGAAGAAGTTCTGGAAGGTAATAGATGCTAAAGTTTGGTTTTCATTTTGAATATGAACCCCTTCTTTCGCTTCTACCGCCTGATGTAGACCTTCAGACCAACGACGACCTGGCATAGTACGACCTGTATGTTCATCAACAATGATTACTTCATTGTCTTGTACAATGTAGTCGACGTCTTTTTCAAATAAGGTATGTGCACGCAGCGCTGCGTTAACGTGATGCAAGAGAGAGATGTTAGCGGCAGAATACAAAGAGTCGCCTTCAGCTAACATGCCACGCTCAGTCAATAAGACTTCGACCTTTTCTTGGCCACGTTCAGTCATGTGAACTTGCTTAGCTTTCTCATCGATAGAGTAATCGCCTTCACCAATCTCTTCTTCAGTGTCTTCTTTCTCTTGCTGAATTAGATTTGGGATCAGGGTATTTATCTTAGTGTATAGCTCTGAACTGTCTTCAGCTGCACCAGAGATAATAAGCGGTGTACGTGCTTCATCAATTAAGATTGAATCGACTTCGTCAATCAGTGCGTAATGCAATGGACGCTGAACACGCTCAGCAGGTGAGAACGCCATGTTGTCACGCAGGTAATCAAAGCCAAACTCGTTATTGGTACCGTAAGTGATATCGGCATCATAAGCGGCTTTCTTCTCAACTTGACCAAGACCCGCAACGTTGATCCCAACGCTTAAGCCTAAAAATTCAAATAGAGGACGGTTATTTTCAGCATCACGACCCGCTAGGTAATCGTTGACGGTAATAACGTGAACACCTTTACCTGTTAAACCATTTAAGTAGGCAGGTAAAGTTGCAGTCAGTGTTTTACCTTCACCGGTACGCATCTCTGCGATTCGGTTACTATCCAAGATCATGCCACCAATAAGCTGCACATCAAAGTGACGCATTTCGAAAACACGCTTTGATGCTTCACGTACAGTTGCGAATGCTTCAGGTAAAACGTCATCTAGGGTCTCCCCTGCCTCAAGACGTTCACGAAAGAGTGCTGTTTTTGCTTTTAAATCTTCATCTGATAGTTGCCCATACTCTTCTTCAAAACCGTTAATTTTATTAACGACTTTTCCGAAAGCCTTAAGCGTACGATCGTTGCGACTACCAAATACTTTTGTCAGTAATTTACCAAACATCTGAACCACTTCTATGTTGTTGGCCAAGTCCCTTTTAGAGCCTGAAAGCCTATTTTCGATTAACCTGCCTTGCGGTAGACATATTTTTGCGGATCAATTTGTTGTCCACCGCGCAACACTTCATAGTGCACATGAGGCCCGGTTGAGCGCCCAGTACTTCCCATAACAGCGATCTTATCGCCTTTAGCGACCACGTCGCCTACGGTTACTGACAAAGCTTTATTGTGACCATAACGAGTTCGAAGACCATTACCATGGTCAATTTCAACGAGCTCACCATATCCAAACATCTTGTCCGCCCACATAACCACACCACCTGCGGTAGCGACTACATCGACGCCCTCCTCTCCAGCAAAGTCGATGCCTTTGTGCATCGTACGTTTACCGCTAAAGGGATCATTTCGTAAACCATAGGGCGAGGATAACCAACCTTTCTTAATTGGTCGCCCAGATATATAACGTTCTTCATCTATATGGAGATTAGATGCTACCGTTTCAAGTAGTGAGAGCTGAACATTATTATTATCCATTCGCAAAACCAGCGCATCCATATCTGCAATGAGCTGATCGAGTTCAATGTTAGTGCCTAATTCACTTGCACCACCAACACCGACTTCTGAAGAGAAATCAAATTGATCTTCTAATTGATTATTTAGAGCAACTTGCTGACCCAACGCCTCTATACGCGTGAGTTTAGCTTGCATACGTGCAACGTGCGCCACTAACATCGACAGTTGAGTTTCAGTTGCACTCTTTAAAGAGATCAACTCGCTTTTCTGCTCTTCACGAGCCAAGCGTTCACTATCTGCATTAGTCTGTTGCTCTATAAGCTGCTTAGCATTGTGTTGATAAAGACCTGTTCCTGCTGCAATGAGCAAGATCGGTAATAACAACCAACGCTTTCCCGGTTGCCAACGCGTGGCACCGTTTCGACCTTGAATAAAAACTGTTACACTCATAGCCTAATTAAGCCATTTTATTATCATATGAAAAAGCCCCCACAGGATCTCAGTCAATTACTGCATCAGCAAGGGAACATGCCCAACTTAGCTGAAAAAGCAGAACTGCTATTACACTTAGATCACTACGTCAAAAAAGTGCTTACTGGCCCGGTGATAGAGCAGCTAAAAGTTGCTAATCTACGCCAAGGTACCTTGGTCATTGAAACAACTACGGCGGCCTGGGCGGCAAGAATTAACTTCCAAAAGCCCAAAATATTGCAGATGCTGCAAGCCGAAACGCTACCCATGCTTACCGCTATCGAGGTCAAAGTCAACCCAAGCTTGCTAATGTATGAAACAAAATACAAACCTGCTCACAACCAGATAAGTGAAAATGCGGCTGCTCACATTGAAGCGTTAGCTGAGCATGCTGAAGGTACGCTAGCGGTAAAACTAAAACGGCTGGCTGCATTAGCCAGCCGTTCAAGGCAATCTTAATTCGTTTTTAAGCGAATACAGCGCCCGAAGGTACCGTAAAGCTTACTGGAGCATCAGCTTCTTTTTCAAAGCTAACAATCTCCCAAGCATCTTGCTGTGCAAGCATTGCACGCACTAACTGGTTATTAAGTGCATGCCCTGTTTTGTAGGCGCAGAACTCACCGACAATTGCATGACCAGCTACATATAGGTCACCAAAAGCATCAAGAATTTTGTGCTTAACGAACTCATCCTCATAACGCAGGCCATCGGGGTTGAGGACTCGGTATTCGTCAAGTACAACGGCGTTTTCCATGCTGCCACCAAGAGCCAAATTATTAGCTCTTAAGTATTCAATATCTCGCATAAAACCAAAGGTTCTTGCGCGGCTGATATCTTTAACAAAAGCAGAAGATGAAAAATCCATCACCATATGTTGTTGACTACGGGCAATTTCTGGGTGATTAAAGTCGATAGCGAAATCAACTCTGAAACCTTTGAAAGGTTTTAACTCAGCCCACTTATCACCATCTTCAACACGAATAGGTTTAGTGATCTTGATGTACTTCTTAGCTGCGGCTTGCTCTTGAATGCCTACTGATTGAAGTAAGAATACAAAAGGACTCGCACTGCCATCCATAATCGGGATCTCAGGTGCGTCAACTTCAATAATGGCATTATCAATGCCTAAACCAGCAAGTGCAGCAAACAGATGCTCAATTGTCGAAATACGAACACCGTCGTCATTTACCAGCGCAGTACACATAGTCGTTTCGCGAACTTGATCAGCAACAGCAGGAATTTCAACTGCTGGTGACAAGTCAGTACGAACGAGAATAATGCCGGTATTAACAGGTGCGGGTTTAACGATCAAAGTCACCTTGTTGCCGGAATGCAATCCAACACCAGTAGTTTTAACCATTTCTTTGACTGTTCTTTGAAAAATCATGTATTTACCCGTTTATTCGCTCAACAAAAAAGCTCGATTTATACACTTTTTAACCATGTATAGCCGATGCTGGTCGGATATCTTAGCATATCTTTGCAAATTCACCAAAAATGGCTGCATTGTTAGAGAATACATTAGTATCCACTTATACCAGTTAACACCTTATTAACATTAAACTTAATCAGCTTGCTTGCGCAAAAATGCTGGAATGTCTAAGTAATCAAGGTCGCTCTTTTTCTCTGCTGTTGGTGCTACAGCAGGTTGCGCTGCAGCAGCTGTATTTCCGTTTGAAATCGTTGGCGAAATTGGGTCTTCCGCTGCAAAGGTTTCAGTACGAGTTTCAGCAGGTACAATTGGTTCTGGACGTGGTGCAGGTTTAGTTACCAGTTGAATATCAGGCTTCTTCTCAGCGCCAATACCCGTTGCTACAACCGTTACACGTAGCTCATCTGACATTTCAGGATCGATAACTGCACCGACAACCACAGTCGCATTATCAGAAGCGTAAGCCTTAACGTGATTACCCACAGTCTCGAACTCTTCAATGCTCATATCCATACCAGCGGTGATATTAACAAGCACACCACGAGCACCAGCAAGATCGATATCTTCAAGCAAAGGACTGGCAACAGCAGCTTCGGCCGCTTCTTCTGCACGATCCTCACCACTTGCAACACCCGTACCCATCATGGCATTGCCCATTTCTGACATCACGGTTTTAACATCGGCGAAATCGACGTTGATTAAACCTGGACGAGTAATAAGCTCTGCAATACCTTGCACCGCTCCAAGTAGCACGTTGTTAGCAGCAGCAAATGCATCAAGTAAAGATGTACCGCGCCCCAGCACTTTTAACAGCTTTTCATTTGGAATGGTGATCAGTGAATCAACGCTTTTAGCCAACTGCTCGATACCTTGATCGGCAAAGGTCATACGCTTTTTGCCTTCGAAAGGAAATGGCTTAGTCACTACCGCAACGGTAAGAATCCCCTCTTCGCGAGCAACTTCTGCGACAACAGGAGCGGCACCAGTACCGGTTCCACCACCCATACCCGCTGCAATAAAGATCATATCTGATCCTTTAATCGCGTTACGGATACTTTCTTTATCTTCTTCTGCTGCTAAACGACCAATTTCAGGATTTGCCCCTGCTCCTAGCCCTTTAGTTACATCACGGCCTAACTGAATCGTGGTACCTGCAGCTGACTTACGTAATGCTTGTGCATCTGTATTGGTCGCTACGAATTCAACACCCTCAATATTGTGCTTAACCATATGCTCGACAGCATTACCACCGCCGCCACCGACACCGATGACCTTGATCACCGCTTCATCTGTATGACTATCCATGATCTCAAACATGGTTTTTTCTCCGTTTTGCCTGCGTTACTAAATTAAAACTCGCCTTTAAACCAACTTTGGACCCGATTCCAAAGACTGGTGACCCCTTGTCGCTCAGGACGCTCGAACTGACGTTCGATGACTCTGCGCGCGCCATAATGAAGCAGCCCAACTGCTGTTGAGTAGATAGGCTGATCCACATATTCATATAAACCTTTCACTGGCAACGGTTGTGCCATTCTAACTGGCATACCGAATGTTGCTTCAGCAACATCAACCGCTCCTTCAATCGAGGCTGTACCGCCGGTTAGCACTATGCCCGCAGCCACTTGATCTTCAAGACCACTGTCTCGCAACTGCTTTAAAATCAATTCAAATAGCTCTTGATATCTTGGTTCAACCACTTCAGCCAGTGTATGCCTAGACATACTGCGCGAAGGACGCCCGCCTACTGAAGGCACTTCGATACTGTCTTCTCGGCTTACCATAGAGCTTCGTGCACTCGCATGCTGCACTTTAATTTGTTCTGCATGGGATAACGGTGTGCGGAAAATCTTAGCGATATCATTAGTCACTTGATTACCCGCAACAGGCACTACCGCACAATGGCGCAGTGCACCGTTGGTATAAACGGCAATATCTGTTGTCCCGCCGCCCATATCAACTAAACAAACGCCAAGATCTTTCTCATCATCGGTTAACACCGAGTCTGCAGATGCGATTGCTGAAAACACTAAATCATCAACTTTAAGTCCGCAGCGCTCCACACTCTTAGTAATATTCTTTGCCATGTCATTGGCACAAGTGACGATGTGCACTTTTGCCTCCATACGCATCCCAGACATGCCGATTGGACTCTTAATCCCATCTTGCACATCGATAGCGTACTCTTGCGGCAACACGTGCAGAATCCGTCTCTCTGTTGGGATTTTGACTGAACGCGCCGTGTGGATGACATTATCGACATCCTCTTGTGTCACCTCTTCATCGTTAATCGATACCATGCCATTTTCATTCTGACACTCGATATGTTTGCCCGAAATACTCAGATAAACCGATGAAACTTGGCAGTCCGCCATCAACTCCGCTTGATCGAGTGCTCGCTGAACACTGCGTACAATAGAATCAAGATCGTTTACACCGCCTTTATCCATCCCTCGTGAAGGGTGGTTGCCGAGGCCGACAATACTGATCTCGCCATCAGGCAAAACTTCACCAATGATCACAGCAACTTTTGAAGTTCCTATGTCCAAGGCTACGATCAGATTTCTATCTAGATTCTTAGTCATTAATTAACGGCTCTCTGTTTGTGCATCATCCCAATCTACGGCCAGTCCAGTGTCGTAGCGCAAATCCACCACCCCTACCTTTTTATCTTGCGCTGCAAGCTTAGGGTAAACGTGAATAAACCTTTGTATCCTTGTCATACTATCTTCTCGGCCAAGCTCAAGCCTGATACCGTTATTTAACTCTGCATGCCATGCATGTCGTGCACTTAAGCTCAAACTCTTTAAGCTAAACCCATTGATTGTTAACAACTCACCGAGTTGTTGATAGGTTGTCAGCACCGACTTGCCTTGTGCTTCTGGCCCCGTCAACGAAGGTAAATTGGGTATTCCCTCTTTCGCTGGAGCATCAAACACATCACCGTAGGTGTTGAGCCAAGCATCACCATTCCAATGGGCTACCGGCACTTGTTCAATCAAATACACTTTTAGCTTTGCAGGCCACTCCCGCCTTACAGATGCCTGATAAACCCAGGGCAAGGCTTCTAATGCCTGCTGCACTTGATTGACATCTGCAGAGAAAAAGCTTCTTTGCATTAAATCTTGCAGTGCAACTTGAATTTCTTGGTCAGCGGTATAATTCCGCTCACCATTAATTGCAACAGCTTCAATTGGCAATGCATCCGCATCATTCAAGACCGCATTTAGTTTAAAAGCTGCAGCTGAAAGCCCAATTAAAACACACGCTAAAAACACTAGCCCAAAGCATAAATACCAGTCGGTTTTTAACAGCAAAACCCGAATACGTTGGCCTTTATCGCTCCAAGACATCCTTACGCCCTCTTATTAGGTCGTGAAGACGGAAAACCGGCCATTATATAGACCTTATCCTTAGCGTCAAAATTTGCAGTGTAACTCATTGTATATATTTCTAAGTTACCCATTTTTATCTTCAGCTTCTTTTGCGTCAAAGCCTAAATTTGACTGTGCCAAATTTCGCGATAACACGCCAATATTACCCGCGCCTTGAGTGAGAAGCAGATCACCATTTTGAAGTAATTCTGGTAATACCGTTTGTAGCTGCTCACTATTCGCAACAAATACGGGCTCTAGCTGGCCACGAACTCGAATAGAACGACACAACGCACGACTATCAACTCCCGGTATAGCAGCTTCTCCTGCGGCATAAACATCAAGTAGCAACAAGCAATCAACCTGAGACAGTACTTCGACAAAATCTTCATAAAGATCACGAGTACGGCTATAGCGATGCGGTTGATAGATCATTACCAATCGACGCTCAGGCCAGCCCTGTCTAGCAGCTTTAATCGTTGCAGCGACTTCGCTCGGATGGTGACCGTAATCATCAACCAGTTTGATCTCGCCTTTACTGGTTTCAAAGTCACCGACTTGCTGAAAACGGCGACCAATTCCCTGAAATTCGGCCAGTGCTTTTACGATAGCCTCATCTTCAATATCATCTTCACTTGCCACAGCAATTGCCGCTAAGGCATTTAACACATTGTGTTCGCCAGGCAGGTTTACCGATAATTGCAGATCAGCAAAGCCGTTGCGCTTAACCGTAAATTGGCTGCTGTATCCTGTTTGCGTGAAACCAACCGCTTGTACATCGGCTTCGTCACTAAAACCATAGGTCACTACTTTTCTGCTAAAGCGCGGTAATAGCTCTCGCACGATAGGATCGTCGATACAAACCACAGCAACACCATAAAATGGCAGATTATGGATAAAATCAACAAAGGTATTCTTGAGCTTTTCAATATCACCGCCATAGGTATCCATATGGTCGGCTTCGATGTTAGTCACCACACTAACCATTGGCTGCAGGTGTAAAAAACTGGCATCACTTTCGTCGGCTTCAGCAATCAAGTAACGGCTATGACCTAAGCGGGCATTAGTACCTGCGCTATTTAATAAGCCACCAATAACAAAAGTAGGGTCACGATCTGCTTGACCATACACACTGGCAATTAAACTGGTTGTGGTTGTTTTACCATGGGTGCCAGCAACAGCAACTCCGTGGCGGTAACGCATCAGCTCAGCTAACATCTCTGCACGCTGTACCACAGGGATCCGCAACTCTTTTGCAGCCATCAACTCTGGGTTGTCGGCACTAATAGCGGTTGAAACTACGACTACGTCAACGTCCCTAACATTCTCGGCATTGTGGCCTATGTGGATTACTGCACCCAACTGACTAAGTCGATCTGTCACTGCATTTTCAGCGATATCAGAGCCACTCAATTTGTAGCCCTCGTTAACAAGCACTTCCGCTATGCCGCCCATACCCGCACCACCTATTCCAACAAAATAGATATGCTTCACCCTACGCATTTCAGGGATCATGGTTCTTAGCTGCGAATACTTCTCTGCTTTGTTACTCATCTCAACCCTTTTCCACTAATTTGATACAGACGTCGGCGACTCGTTGCGTTGCATCGAGTACTGCCACATCTCGGGCGCGCTCGCCCATTTTGCATAACTCTTTTCTGTCTGACGCTAGCATCGACAATTTACTTATCAACTTACTGCTATCCACCAAAGGTTGTGGCAATAAAAATGCAGCGCCCGCCTCGACTAATACCTGAGCATTTTTGGTTTGATGGTCATCTACAGCATGTGGATATGGCACTAATAGGCTCGGCAATCCAACTGCTGCAAGTTCCGATACCGTCAATGCACCCGAACGGCACACAACGACATCAGCCCAGCGATATGCTGCTTCCATATCGTCGATAAACTCAGCCACTTTTACACTGCCGTCTTGGCCTAAGTGCTGATACTCGGCTTTAACCGATGCTAGGTTGTTACGACCAACTTGATGCCACACGGTCATAGGATGGGTTTTACTTACGCCCTCAAGCGCTCCAGGCATGACATCGTTAAATATCTTGGCACCTAAGCTTCCCCCCACGACTAAAACCTTCAGTGCTTCCTCTTCACAAGCTTTATCTCTGTTACCACCCAGTGCAATTAACTCTTTGCGAATAGGATTACCTACAGTTTCAGCACTGACATCTGTAAATGTGTCCGGGAATGCGCACAACACTTCAGAGGCGACCTTGGATAAAAGCTTATTGGTCATCCCTGGAATAGCATTTTGCTCATGCAAAACTAATGGGATGCCTGATAATCTTGCAGCAACTCCACCGGGGCCGCTGGCAAAGCCGCCCATGCCCATCACCACATCAGGCTTAAAATCTTGGATCACTGATCGAGCTTGCATAACTGAACGCAGGATCTTGAAAGGAGCAGCCAATTTACGTAATAAACCGTTCCCTCGGACTCCCTTGATATCAAGGAAATCGATATCGAAGCCGTGTTGAGGCACTAATCTCGCTTCCATTCTATCGGCTGTACCTAACCAGCGTACCTTCCAGCCCTGCTGGCTTAGGTATTTAGCAACCGCAAGCGCAGGAAAGACATGGCCGCCAGTGCCGCCTGCCATAATTAAAATGCGCTTCTCTTGTGCTTGGTCAGTCATTAATTCACTCATTATTTTGGACCTCGGCCTTCAACGGCTTGGATCACACTTAATCGTCTTTCGTAATCAATTCGGATCAACATCATCGCAGCTGCCGTCATGACCCATAAACTACTACCGCCATAACTAATGAATGGCAGGGTCAAACCTTTTGTCGGTAACATGCCAATACTGGCACCTACATTGACCACCGTTTGAAAGCAGATCCAAATACCAATACCGTAGGCAAGGTAGCCATCAAATGCACGCTCAAGCGATAAGCACATGTTACCCAGCTTGATCGCTCTCAAAGCGACAAACAGCAGCACTGCAAGCACCACAATAATGCCGATAAATCCTAACTCCTCACCAATAACGGCAAAGATAAAATCGGTATGAGCTTCAGGCAAGTATTCCAGTTTTTGAATACTATTTCCTAAACCTTGTCCAAACCAGTCACCACGCCCATAAGCCATCAACGATTGGGTTAGCTGATAGCCACTACCAAATGGATCTTGCCAAGGGTCTAAAAAAGACGTCACTCGTCGCATACGATATGGCTCTAATGCCACCAAAGCCACAAACGCTAGCACTCCGGTCAGGATCAGCGCAAAAAAGTCTAATAATCTGGCCCCAGCCAAAAAGAGTAAGCCTACAGTGCCGACAAATAGCACCACTACGGTGCCTAAATCCGGCTGCATTAAAATTAGAAATGCATACACTGCAAAGACAGCGATAGGTTTATAAAATCCTTTAGCGTTTTCTCTAATCTCTTGATGACGCCTTACCAAGTACCCCGCCATATAAATTGCAAAAACGAACTTGGCGATCTCTGCAACCTGTATCCGAATAGGCCCAACAGTTAACCAGCGTGTAGCACCGTTTACCGTGGTACCGACTAACAATACTGCGACCAGCATAATGCCCACAATCAACAGTAAAAATGGGCTAAAATTCTGCCAATGGCGCATCTCTACTTGTAAAACCACAGCCGCGATAACCATACAGCCCACTAAATACGCGCCATGGCGCCATACAAAGTGAAATGGATTGCCGGTTAAACTCTGCGCTTCTGGCATGGAGGCGGACATCACCATCACAAAGCCAAAGCAGATTAACGACAATACCGCGAACAGTAATGCTCGGTCATACAGCTGCATACCCGGCGCGGCTCTATCTGCGAATAAGTTTGCTAGCGACCACTTAAAGCGGCCGCTAAACAGACTGAGCTGCTTCTCAGCGCTAGGCATTTAACTTGCCGACTTCAGCACGAAAATCATCGCCACGCGCCATAAAATTAGGGTACATATCTAAACTGGCACATGCTGGTGACAAAATAACGATATCACCTGCAGTTGCAATTTCATTGGCTAACGCTACCGCTTCAGCCATGGTTTCAACGGACTGTGCGCCCACTTTAAGCGCGGCAATTTTGTCCCCATCTTTACCTAAGGTAATTAAACTACTGACCTTTTCGAGCGCCGTGGCTAAGGCGGAGAGATCTGCACCTTTACCGTCACCGCCAGCAATCAAAATCAACTCTCCTAAGTGCTCACTCAAACCTTCGATTGCTGCGACTGTCGCACCGACATTGGTTGCTTTAGAGTCGTTGACATAAGTCACTCCAGCAATATCGGCGACCACTTCACAGCGGTGAGTTAGCCCAGTGAACTGTTTAGCTACTGCGACTAAACATTCGCGGTCGATATCGACACTGCTCGCCAGTGCCATTGCCGCAATCAAATTGGCGTGGTTATGACTGCCCACCAAAGCGACCTCGCTAATCGGCATAATGACACTGCTACCACGTACGATGTTGCCATCAGCAATGCCCCAAGCGTCAACTTCTGGAGCATCTAGACCAAAGCTATTTTGGTTCATTGGGCTATTTGGCAATGTCAGCAGATCTTCGCGATTAAACAGTATGCTTTTACTTTGATCATAAAGATTCAACTTGGCTTGTCGGTATGACTCCAAGTCACTGTAGCGATCCATATGATCTTCGCTAATATTCAAACAGGTTGCTGCAATACAGTTGAGGCTATGAGTCGTCTCCAGTTGGAAACTGGATAGCTCAAGTACATACAGCTCTTTTGGCGCTAATAACAGGTCCAATACAGGAATACCTATATTGCCCCCCAAGGCATAGGATAATCCCGCCGCAGCAGCCATTTCACCCACTAATGTAGTGACCGTAGACTTACCATTTGAACCAGTGATACCGATGACACGGGCTGAGGTATTAGCAATTTCTCTCGCGAATAGCTCGACATCGCCAATCACTTCAATCCCCATATCAAATGCAGCGCGTACCTCTGGTGTTTCAACCGAAATGCCGGGGCTAATAACAATCTGCGATGCTTGCACCAAATAGCGGCAATCGAATCCACCCGCAATGAGCTCAACATCAGGATAAATTGCAGCCAACTTGTCTGCACCTGGAGGCTGATCTCGACTATCCATCACCAACGGAGTTATCCCCTGATCACACAGGTAGCGAACAACCGATAAGCCGGTTGCTCCCAAACCTAATACTATGTGTGAATACTGCTGCGCCATGTTATATGTCCGTTTTATCTAAGCTTCAACGTTGCAAGACCAAGCAACACTAGGAACAGGGAGATGATCCAAAAGCGTACGATAACGCGCGGCTCTGGCCACCCTTTTAACTCATAATGGTGGTGTATAGGTGCCATACGGAAAATACGCTGGCCTCTTAACTTGTATGAACCGACCTGCAATATAACGGATACGGTCTCCATTACGAACACACCACCCATGATGACAAGTAAGATCTCCTGACGGACCAATACCGCGATTGCGCCCAATGCAGCACCAAGTGCTAGAGAACCTACATCCCCCATAAAGACTTGAGCTGGATAGGTGTTAAACCATAAAAACCCAAGCCCTGCACCGACAATCGCAGTACAGACAATCACTAACTCACCCGCTCCGGGTAGATAAGGAATGTGCAAGTAGTTTGCAAATTGAACGTGTCCAGAAAGGTATGCTATTAATGCAAAAGCTGCAGCAACCATCACAGTTGGCATAATCGCTAGGCCATCTAGACCGTCAGTTAAGTTAACCGCATTACTTGAACCCACAATCGTGAAGTACACTAATACAATAAAGAAAGCACCCAGTTGTGGCATCACATCTTTAAAGAAAGGCACGACTAACTGCGTTTCTCCAGCCGTATCCGCTGATGCGTAAAGGTAAACAGCAATCACAATGGCAGCGATAGATTGCAATAGGTATTTCCAGCGCGCGATCAAGCCTTTAGTATCTTTACGAACCACTTTACGATAATCATCGATAAAACCAATGGTGCCAAAACTTGCTAATACAAACAGCACGACCCACACATAGCGGCTACCCAAATCGCCCCAAAGCAATACACTAATAAAAATACCCGCAAGAATAAGCAAGCCACCCATTGTCGGTGTTCCGCGCTTACTAAAATGAGACTCTGGGCCGTCGTTACGCACGACTTGACCTATTTGCAATAACTGCAAACGCTCGATCATCTTCGGTCCCCACCAAAGACTAAACATCAATGCCGTAATCAAACCAAGAATGGCTCGGAAGGTGACATAAGAAAACACGTTAAACCCACTGTAAAATTGGGTTAAATACTCCGCCAGGTAAACCAGCATTAAACAAACTCCCCGCGACCAAAGGCCATTGTTAAAGCTTCAACTACACGTTCCATTCTCGCACTGCGAGAACCTTTGACTAAGATTGTGATATCGCCATTAGACTCATTAATGTAAGTCGTTAATTTTTTTACTAATTGGCCAATATCATTGTGGTGTGCAGCACCAAAAGCATGACTTGCACCTTGGCTTAGCTCGCCAACACAAAACAGTGCATCAACACCTTTTGCTTTAGCTTCTGCGCCTAGCTCATTATGCAAAAGGGCGGCATTGTCGCCTAATTCTCCTAAATCGCCCAGCACTAAACACCGATTTCCGTTAATTTCTTGAAGCCAGTCAATCGCCGCGCCGACCGAGGCGGGGTTAGCATTATAGCTATCATCAATGACCGTCACTCTGCCTAAACGAGTGGGTAACATTCTGCCCTTAACGGGTTCAAGTAAGCTCAGTCCTTGATTGATAAAGCTTAATGACATACCAAGTGCCAAACATATGCTACTAGCAGCCAATGCATTCAGTACCTGATGGCGACCTGCAAGTGGTAAAACCACAGATTCAACCTGATCTGCATAGCAAATATCAAAGCTGTATCGTCCGCCTTTATCAGCATGCAGAGACGTTGCTTTAACGTCTGCGGTTGCGTCAATAGCAAAGGTCAACTGAGTTAAATGTTTAGATGCTGCTAACATCACTGCTGAAAAAGCATCATCGGCATTGATAACCGCAGTGCCATCTGTAGTAACGTGGTTGAAAATCTCTGATTTTGCTTTGGCAACGCCAGCTAACGAGCCAAATCCTTCAAGATGTGCTGAGGCGACATTATTCACCATCGCCACACTGGGCTTAACGAGACTAGAGGTGTAATCAATTTCACCAGCGTGATTTGCACCGAGCTCAAATACACCAAACTGATCACCAGCCTGTAAACGTAACAAAGTCAGTGGCACACCGATTTCGTTGTTAAAATTACCCGCGGTATATAGCACTTGGTGTTGTTGTGACAAAATGGTGGCAACCATCTCTTTAACGCTGGTTTTGCCGTTTGACCCCGTTAATGCAACACAAACTGGCGCTAGTTTATCTCGAACTAAAGCACCTATTTCACCCATTGCTCGCTGGCTGTTTGTTACAATGATTTGTGATACAGCAAGTGGGAGTTCACGCTCAACCAACATAGCCCTTGCGCCATTTTCAGCGGCTGAAGCAACAAAATCATGGCCATCAAAGTTGTCACCTTTCAGCGCTACAAATAACGTTTGTCCATCCACAGCGCGACTATCACTCGATACCTGCTCTATCGAAAAATCTTCTCCAAGCAACTTGCCACCAAGATGCTCAGCTATTTCTGTTAGCGATAGCTTTATCATGCGTGACCTTCCGCTATGGCTTTAGTAAACGCGCGTTCATCATAATTCAATTTTTCACCATTAACTTCTTGGTAAGTCTCATGTCCTTTACCAGCAAGTAACACCATGTCACCAGGTTTTGCCAACGCAACCACTTCTCTAATGGCCGCTTTACGATTAACTTGAGATTGTGCTTTTTGCGGCTCAGTAAATCCTGAAAAAACATCTGCGATAATATCTTCAGGATTTTCACTGCGGGCATTATCGCTGGTCACCATCACATGATCAGCATACTGTTCAGCGCTGCTTGCCATCATAGGCCTTTTACCTGAATCTCTATCGCCACCACAACCAAATAAGCACCATAATTCGCCCTTACAGTGCACTCTTAATGCCTGCAGAGCCTGCTCGATAGCATCTGGCGTGTGGGCGTAATCGACGACCAATGTCACATCGCCACGAGTGGTAAAGCGCTCCATTCTGCCAGCAACAGGAGTCAAACCAGAGGCAAGACTGACCAGTGCTGCCATATCTTCACCCACAAGGTAAAGTGCACCTAGAGCCGCCACTAAATTGGAAAGGTTAAAGTCACCTAATAACGGTGACTGCAGCTTAGCTTCACCTTCGGGCCAGACTAACGTGCACGATACGCCACCATCATGGTATTGGCACTGTTTGGCATAAATGTCTGCTTTTGTATCACCTTTGATACTGAAACCTAACGTTTTAGTTGCTGTCGCTTGTGCTAACCAAGCTGCACCGGTTTCGTCATCACAATTAACCAAGCCAGCACGCAATGAACTAAAGCTAAACAGGCGTTGCTTAGCAGCGCCGTATGCCTCCATCGTATGATGGTAATCAAGGTGATCACGGCTCAAATTGGTAAATACCGCCACATCAAAAGGCACCGCCTCTACGCGGCCTTGTACCAAGCCATGACTAGACACTTCCATAGCACAGGTATCAGCATGACTTTTTTCAAAATTTTGTAACTGCTTAATCAGAGTTATAGCGTCGGCAGTGGTGTTGCCACTGTCGACAAGTTCGCCCCATAAACCATTACCAAGTGTCCCCATCACAGCAGTTTTCTTCTGTTGCAGCTGCTGTAGCTGAGCAATTAACTGGGTCACCGAGGTTTTGCCGTTAGTGCCTGTCACACCAATAATCCGTGGACGTTGGCTCGACAACGGGTATGCCTGCGCAGCGAGTGCTGACACTTGTCGATTTAGTTGGAAAAAAGCAATTTGCAGACCATTTTCGCTACTAATATTGCCATGTTCTTCTGGCGAGTCGGTATGCACCAACACTGCAGCAGCGCCGTTATCCAGCGCAGCTTGAATATACTGTCGTCCATCTACCTGATAACCCGGTACTGCGACAAAAAGATCACCCGCTTTTAGCGCACGACTATCAAGCGAGAGATCATTGAAAGCTTCTATTCCTGAATAGTGAAACCAGGGAGCAAGGAGATCTCGAATTAACATTATTCTGCACTCCTGGATAAAGCAGCCAAACGAACTTTTTCGCGGCTGGAAATGGGTTCAACATTCAACATTTGCAAGGCACCAGACATCACTGATGCAAATACGGGGGCTGCAATATCACCGCCGTAGTATCTATCGCCTTTAGGTTCATTAACGACAACCGCGATAGCAAGTCTGGGGTTATGCACTGGCGCCACACCAGCAAAAATAGCCACGTAATCTTCACCATAGCCACCGGCGACGGCCTTACGGGCAGTACCTGTTTTACCGGCAACAGGATAACCTTCAATATGTGCCTTACGCGCCGTGCCACCTTTCTCGGTGACACCAACTAGCATCTCCATCACATTCTGCGCGACATCAGCAGAGATAACTTGGGTACCTTCAGGCTTTTGCTTAAGCTTTAGAATAGAGGTTGGATAAAGCACCCCTTTACTGCCAAGGGTGGCGTACATTCTGGCGATCTGTAATGGCGTAGCCATTAAGCCGTAACCAAACGATAATGTGGCTCGCTCAAACTCAGACCAACGGCGTCTGTCGTGAATTAGACCGGCACTCTCGCCCTCAAGGTTAATCCCTGAGTAGTTACCCAGCCCCATCGCTTGATAGGAGCCTAACAACTCTTGTACTGGCATCGACAACGCTATTTTTGTCATGCCGACGTTACTTGAATGCACCAAGATACCGGCTAGCGACAGGTCGCCATAATTGCGGGTGTCACGCACGATTTTACCGCCGATACGCATTCGGCCAGGGTTGGTTTTAATGATGTCGTCGAGCTTAATCGTGCCCGCTTCAAGCGCTGCTGCAACAACAAAAGGTTTTATGGTTGAGCCGGGCTCATAAGCATCAGTAAGCGCACGGTTTCTCATGCGATAGCTCTGCAGGTTCTCACGAGAATTTGGGTTGTAAGAGGGGGTATTAGCCATCGCTAACACTTCACCGGTATTCACATCTAGTACCACGATCGATGCTGATGTAGCTTGGTTAGCTTCAGTGGCCTTTTTTATCTCGCGGTATGCCAACTGTTGAATACGTTGGTCGATACTTAAAACAAGATCATTAGGGCTTTCACCCTCTTGCACCATGTCTAATCTCTCAACGACGTGGCCATCTCGAGATTTACGCACCTTCTGTTTAGTCGGCGTACCCGTTAACCAGTCGTTATAGGTATTCTCTATCCCTTCAATACCTCGATCATCAATATTGGTAATACCAACGAGCTGCGCGGAGATCTCACTGGTTGGATAGTAACGACGTGATTCAGGCTTGAGGTAAACACCGGGTAATTTGAGTTTTTTAATATAGTCAGCAACAGCCGGGGTAACTTGACGTTTTAAGTAGGTAAAGCGTTTACGCGGATTACTTTGGACTCGTTTTAGAATTTTATCTTTTGGTTCATGCAGCACATCAGCGAGCGCTTGCCAGCGGCGCATATCGACAAAACCATTTTCGTCATGCACCACTTTAGGGTCAGCGTAAACTGCTTTAACAGGCACACTGACCGCTAGCATTTCACCGTTTCTGTCGGTAATGAGGCCACGTTGCACTTCACGGCTCGTAGTCCTTAAGGTACGCATATCACTTTCATGACGTAACTTCTCAGGCTCAATAATCTGAATATAAGCCGCTCGACCGATAAGACTGGTAAATAGCATGCAAACAAACGCCACAACAACGTATAAACGCCATTGAATCAGTTGTGGTTTCTGCTTACGCTTTGCTTGTTTACTCATGGGACTCTAACTACCACCTCTTCTTTGGGTAAAGGACGTCTCATATTGAGTTCTTTAGTCGCCATCCGGGTTACTCTGCTGTGTTCTGAGCGAGACTGCTCTTCAAGTAGCAAGTTTCGCCATTCAATATCTAATCGATCACGCTCTTGCAGCAATTGCTCCCACTTACTGGTGTACTTACGCCCTTCGTAACTGGTGTAAACCACTGCGACCGCGTTGAGCATGACGAGCAATGCCACTACCATGACCCATTTGTGGTGCCATAGATCTAGCAACACAATACGGGTTAGATTTAGCTGCGACTTACTCACTTAAGCCTCTACACTGACTCAAGATCATAAGGTAAGCGTTCAGCAATACGCAGCACTGAGCTTCTTGCTCTAGCGTTGCGCTCTATCTCTTCTGCTGACGGTTTAATCGCTTTGCCTAAGCCTTTCAACTTACGTGACTTGTTGATTTCGGCTTCGGTGATCGGTAGCCCATGCGGCACACTTTCACCTTGGCTATGACGACGAATAAAGCGTTTCACCATACGGTCTTCCAGTGAATGGAAGCTAATGACTGATAAACGACCTGCAGGAGCAAGCACTGTCAACGCACCTTCTAGTGCTTGATCAATCTGCTCAAGCTCACTATTGATATAGATCCGAATGGCTTGGAACACACGAGTTGCAGGGTGCTTATTACGTTCTTTGTTCTTGGTAATACGGGCAATCAAATCTGCTAAATCTTTAGTGCGTAAGAATGGCGTTTTCTCACGATCAGCAGCAATACAGCGAGCAATATGACGTGAGTTTTTCTCTTCACCGTAGGTTTTGAATACCCAAGCCATATCTTCAATTTCTGCACGAGCAATCCACTGCGCTGCGGTTTGACCTTGAGAGTTATCCATACGCATATCTAACGGGCCATCGCGTAGGAAGCTAAAACCACGTTCAGCGTCATCGAGCTGAGGCGAAGATACACCGAAATCGAGCAATACACCGTCAATCTTGCCCTTTAGACCAAGCTCTTCTACATACTGCGCTAACTGACCAAAGCCACCATGCACAATCTGAAAGCGATTGTCGTCTTTAAACTGCTCTGCCGCTAAAATGGCTTGTGGATCTCTGTCAATTGCAATCAAACGACCATTAGGTCCGAGTTGCTCAAGCACTTTTCTCGAGTGACCACCGCGGCCGAAAGTACCATCTATGTAGATGCCATCTTCGCGTATATTTAGGCCTGCTACGGTTTCTGTTAGCAAAACCGATAGGTGTTCAAATGATTGCGTCATGTTTATCTTCTATTTGGTTAATATCACTCATTAGAGCGAAAAATCAGCTAAACGTTGGTTAGCTGCTAAATCTTCATTAAGAATCGCAATACGACTCTCTTCAATCTGTTGTTGCCATGCCGCTTCGTCCCACAACTCAAACTTATTAAGTTGACCGACTAACATCGCCCTTTTTTCTAGATTGGCGTATTGACGCAATGGCGTCGGTAAAAGCACTCGGCCATTACCGTCCAATTCACACTCATGGGCATAACCAAGCAACATACGTTTAATGGCTCGTTCTGCAGGTTGGGTATCTGATAATTGGGATAACTTAGCCGCTATTTGCTGCCACTCTTGCACCGGATAGAGCAGTAAGCAGGGCGATTGAATATCGACAGTAATCACTAACTGGCTGTTATGATGGGCGTGCAAAGGCTCACGGTGCCGTTTTGGCATCGCAATTCGTCCTTTCGCATCTAAATTGATAGCGCTCGCCCCAGAAAACACGTTATGTCGTCCTTGTTAATTTATCAAAAATCCACAAATATCCACATTTCCCCACAACAGCTAAGTTTAGGGATACAATGCAAGAATTGTCAAGGGGCCGACGTTATTTAAAATCCAGTAACCAAGCGGGTTAGCAGCGAGTTTTAAACTAAATGCTATCGAGTGCACAAATAGGGATTTTTGTGGGAGATGAGTTATTCGAACTATCTAAAAAGTAGGAAAAACAGACAGAAGAGAGTCGTAGAGTGGTTTTCCAGTAACACTTAAGTGGAGTTTATTCCCCTTCTTCCTCCATTAATGAAGCCTAAATTACACTCGCTATAGCGTAAAAAGCTAGATTCAATCTCTCAAAACTAAAATTAGGTTAACAATTTTTAACCCATCGCAGAGTTTACTAACAATCATACTGCCACAAAACGACTCATTTGAAAGTCGTACCTTCAGCTAGCACCAAGCTTCTATAGCGATAAACAGTGTCATCTGTTGATAGTTTCTATCAATCAGGGCATATTTGACTAAATTTTAAGCTACTGCTGCCGATATATAAGTAATCAATAACTAATACCAATTAGTATAAGAAAGTGATCTACTCAGCGTGTTTTTCAGCAACTAATTCAAGTCGAATGGGCGACGGAATGATTGCCCCTTTTTGAGGCCGCTCAACACAGAAGTAGGCAGGTAAAAAAATGCGCCTAACAGGCGAGTTTTAGCGCTTTTGATGCAGTGTTAACGAGTTTGACCGTAGAACAACTATGCTCTTCACTCGCTGCAAACAACAGGGACGTTGTGAATGTCTTTAAAGCAGGAGCAATTAAAGACCTTGCCTCATAAGCGCTAAATTCTCGCTGAGCGATCACATCTTTATACTGATTGGTATAACAACTTGGGGGCTCTATGATTAGTTTAGATAGTGTTTATGCCATGCTAGCTCGGCCACCTCTACGTGAGATTAAGCAGAAAGACGGCGTAAAACCCGTTAATAGCAGCGCAGCCATTACCGCTGATAGCCATGAACAGCCCCAAGCTCAGCTGCCCCCACACTTAGAAAGGCGTCAGTCCCGTGAAGATAGACGTAAAACCTCCTCAACGCTCTATCAACTGGATCCTAGCTTAGAAAGGCGAAAGAATTATGTTGAAGACAGAAGAGAAGATGAGCAAACATCAACTGATAAAAAAGACGAGGATGACTCGCCTTTTGGGCATATAGACATCAATGTTTAGCGCGTTCTCGCCACGGCTTCTTGCCAGCCGTTATAAAGTGTTGCTCTTTGCGCATCATTAAGCTGTGGTTTAAAGCGTCGCTCAACGACCGCTTTATGTTTAAGCTCTGCAGTAGAGTTCCAAAAACCTACCGCGAGTCCAGCTAGAAAAGCGGCCCCCATTGCTGTAGTTTCGGTTAGCTCTGGGCGCAACACATCCACATTGGTAATATCGGCTTGAAACTGCATTAAAAAGTCATTGGCAACCGCTCCACCATCGACTTTTATCTGTTTTAGCTCTACCCCGCTATCTTTACTCATAGCATCAAGCAGATCCCGACTTTGATAAGCAATCGCTTCCAATGCGGCGCGGATAATATGATTGCGATTAGCTCCTCGAGTTAAGCCAACTAAAGCCCCCCTCGCATCGGGATCCCAATACGGAGCACCTAAACCAACAAAAGCTGGCACTAGATATACGCCATTGGTGTCGTCGACTTTTGAAGCAAAGTACTCGGTATCTTGCGCATCTCGGATCAACCCCAGTTCATCACGCAGCCATTGAATCGTTGCTCCGCCCATAAATACTGAGCCTTCAAGTGCATAGTTGATTTCACCTTTAGCGCCCACGGCAATCGTTGTTAATAAGCCATGCTGAGACTTTACTGCCTCTGCACCGGTATTCATCAGTAAAAAGCAGCCCGTCCCATAGGTATTCTTCGCCATCCCTTCGTCAATACACAACTGACCAAAAAGCGCTGACTGCTGATCGCCAGCGATACCTGCAATGGCAATGCTGCTACCCTCACCAGCAATGCGAGTTTGCCCATATATTGCAGAAGAGGCTTTAACCTCAGGTAAAAGAGAGCGCGGAATATCTAGCGCTTTAAGCAGCTTTTCATCCCAGTCTTGTTGATGAATATTAAACAACATAGTGCGTGAGGCATTCGTTGGGTCGGTAACATGTACCTTACCTTCGGTAAGCTTCCACACTAACCAGCTGTCAATAGTGCCAAATAGCAGCTCTCCTTTTTCAGCACGCGCCCTGACGCCATCAACATTATCCAAGATCCACTTTATTTTAGTGCCAGAAAAATAAGGGTCGAGTACTAAACCTGTGCTGTCTTTAACATACTCTTCTAACCCCTGAGCCTTTAAGTCATCACAAATCGATTTGCTTCTTCGACATTGCCACACAATGGCGTTATACACCGGTTTGCCAGTCTCTTTGTCCCAGATAACCGTTGTTTCACGCTGGTTAGTGATCCCTATCGCCGCGACATCTTCACTATGGATATCTGCTCGTGCTAACGCTTCAATTAAGGTTGAGCTTTGTGATGCCCAGATCTCCATAGCATCATGCTCTACCCAACCTGGTTGTGGATAGATTTGGCCAAATTCTCGTTGCGAACTCGCCACCATATTCGCGTCATGATCAAAAACAATAGCTCTTGAACTGGTGGTACCTTGATCCAATGCGATGACATATTTCTTTGACACAAAAACTTCCTTATTGACGTGTATCTTTTAGTAAACCGATTTCTGGTTGCACTATGTTGCTGTTGTTAGGCTCAGGGTCACAGGCATGGGCAGGGTAATACCACACAGCATTAATTTTACCTTGCTTTAACTCATACACGCCGATGCTACATTGACTATCTTGCTCACCGTCATGACTCCAAGTCACCTTTTCTACAGTGCTCACATAATTGGCTGAGCTCATCGCCTGCGTCAACGTGGCTTTGGCATCCGGCAGTGTTTGAAAATAGTCAGCCATCGCCGCACCCAACTCATTTTTCGACGAGGTCTCTATCAACATGTTACTGCCAGATATATTGAACCAATGCACAGTGTCGGTTGTGTGCGATAGCAGCTGCTCAATACTGTGTTCGTTAAAAGCCTGTATAAACTGCTCAACAACCTCAATCGAAGCATTAGTATTGCTTGGCATTACATCATCGGCACTAGAATAGGCAGGGACAAAACTGATTAACAGCAAACAAACCGATAAGTTCAGAGATCTAATATTCATTTGAAACCTCTATTTTTAGTTAAAGTGAGTTCCAGCAAAAATACGGGTTTATGTCGAGTACTGAATTTGAAAATCAGCCGCTCTATACCACTGCAAGTTAACTCTTTTACCATGAAACCCACATAATAACCCAATGGCTAACAAAGTAAAAAGCCCCGCTAATGCGAGGCTTTCAGTAATGGTTAAGTTAAGCTTATGCTTATGCTTATGTTTATGTTTAACTTAAAGGCTATCTATTCAATTTAGAAACGGTAGCTTGTTTGAATACCTATTAACAAAATATTACCGCTTGTTGTACCGGTGAAAGTTCCGCCGAAATGAGCAGAAGAGTCATCAGATGGGATACCTGGACGCGGTTCAACCACTGGAGATTCATCCGCAAAGATGTAAGTCAGACCAAAATCCATATCAAAGTTTTCGCTAATACGGTAACCCATACCTGCGCTCAACCATAGACGATCCATCTCTGGAATCGTCAGAGTACGGTTTGCATCAGATACTGCTGACTTATCGTAAGCGATACCCGCTCGCATACTTACAGCGTCATTCAACTGATAAGTGGTACCCAGCGCAAAACGGTAGTTATCTTCCCAGTTCTCTTGCTTCACCAATTGAGTGGGCTCAGAAAGCGCAGGAATAACCGCTTCTAATTTTTCGAATGAACTCCAATCGGTCCAGTTAATGCTGGCATGAATGGCAAGCTTTTCACTTAATTGATGGTAAGAAGCAAGCTCCGCCGTTGCAGGTAATGACAGCTCCATAGAGCCTGCCATCTTTAAGTTTGGATCCATTGGGTTAAAGGCCAAACCATTAGCTTCACCTTCAAGATTTTGATCCACTGCTGAGCGGTAGTTAAAGCCAACTCTGTTGTCGGCATTTATCTGCCATGCACCGCCTAATTGCCATCCCCAAGCGGTGTCATCACCTTCCATGTACTTCAGTGTGGTGCCTTTCGGTACTGGTAAGTTACCAATTGGTGTAGGCAGAACGGTGTCAGCTGAGCTTTTCGCGCCAATACTACCTTCACCAATGACAAAACGTACACCGCCACCGATACTAAACTGCTCATTGATGCGGTAAGCCACATTAGGATTGATCTCAATGGTGGTAACAGATGCTTCATTACCAAACTGAGTACCACGGAAATTGTCATCCAGTTCAGTCGCCATGCCAAAGTTACTGCCAAGTGCTAAACCCACAAACCAGTTGTCATCTATCTGGTGAGAAACATAGAAATTCGGAATAACAGCGTCATCGGCAATATCATGAGCAGATGTCGGATTAGTGCCATCGACATAAGTCACTTCACCATTGATATCAATATTCGGCATAACCAAAATGGCACCCGCTGTCATTTGAGTACCATTTAAATAAGTAAGCATTGCTGGATTGCGAAACTGTGCCGCTGCGTTATCAGCCATTGCCGCTTCACCAGCAAACGCACGCCCAAGTCCCGTAGCCGAGTATTCCGCTAACTGAAATCCAGCAGCTTGAACCTGTGTTACATTCCCCAAAAGTACCGTACTAACGGCAAGTGTTAATAAACGCTTATTCATTTGTATTCTCTAATTATGTAATTACAACAAGTAGAGCAATTACTCCACTTAAAAGTGGAGCGAATTTTACAACCACAGAATATCTTTACAAGTGTTTTAATAAAAACAGCGTAAAACACTGGCAAAACATAGCGAAGGCAGTAGGAATAAAATACAGATCACGTTTTAAAATTAAAAACAGAATACATATCAGTAAAAAAGCTCGCTAAGTAGAAATCAAAAGTATAGAGAAAAGCAAATCAAAAGCATTAAATACAATACCTTACACAAAGAAACCAAGTAAACAGGTGTTCACTCAAAACGAGGGCAATAAACAGCATGAATAACTAGTGCGAAATCGAAATTAAGAGCCTCACTAACAAATGTAAAAAATAACCTTTTAATACAACAAATTAAATCGGTAGCACCTGCAATTAAAACAAAAGCCACCTAGCTTTAACGCTAAGTGGCTTAAATATATCTACAGCATGGTACAAGTGTACGCTTAAATAATGTTACTTAGGATTCGCGCTAAGCTCTCCAAGCAGGAAGGTTTGCCTCATAGAGACTGATTGCATCGGCATGAGCCAACGTTAGCCCAATAGCATCAAGTCCATTAAGTAGGTTATGCCTAGCCGATTCGGCTATCTCAAAGCTAAACACTGCGCCAGATGGTGAAGTTACTGTTAATGCTTGCAGATCGACGGTCACTTCAGCACCTGGTAACGCTTCAACTTCAGCCATAATTTGCTCAACTTCGACATCCGTTAACTTAACCGGCAATAAACCGTTATTAATCGAGTTACCATAGAAAATATCAGCAAAGCTTGGCGCAATAATCGCTTTTAAACCGAAGTCAGCTAAAGCCCATGGCGCATGTTCACGGCTTGAGCCACAACCAAAGTTCTCTTGCGAGATCAAAATGGAAGCGCCTTTATAACGCGGTTTGTTCAAATTAAAATCTGGATTAGGCTGGTCGCCAGCATCATCTAGATAGCGCCAATCATGGAATAGGTGAATACCAAAACCATCACGAGTGACTTTCGATAAAAATTGTTTTGGAATGATCTGGTCAGTATCAACATTTGCGCTATCTATGATAACCGCAAGCCCTGTGTGTGCAATAAATGGTTGCATAACTTAACTCTCTAGTAAGGTTTACGGATATCAACAAAGTGCCCAGCAACAGCTGCTGCTGCGGCCATAGCAGGGCTCACCAAGTGAGTGCGACTGCCACGTCCTTGTCGACCTTCAAAGTTACGGTTACTTGTCGATGCACAGCGATCACCTGCTTCTAACTTATCGTCATTCATCGCCAAGCACATTGAGCAACCCGGTAGACGCCACTCAAAACCGGCATCCAAAAATATTTTATCTAAGCCTTCAGCTTCAGCTTGCTCTTTAACCAATCCAGAACCTGGCACTACTATCGCTTTTACGCCCTCAGCAACCTGACGACCTTTGGCATGCACAGCCGCAGCGCGTAGATCTTCTATACGTGAGTTAGTGCATGAACCAATAAACACCTTATTGATGCCAACGTCAGTCATTAAGGTACCGGCGCTTAAATCAACGTACTCAAGCGCTTTTTCGATGCTTGAGCGAACCGTTGAGTTAGCCTCTTCAGCAGGATTCGGTACCAGTTGATCGATCGCGACCACTTGCCCTGGGTTCGTTCCCCAAGTCAGCTGCGGCGCAATGTCACTCGCATCCAACACCACTGTTGCATCAAATACGGCGTCCGCATCAGATTTCAATTCAGCCCATGCTGCTATCGCTTGTTGCCAGTCATCAGCTTTAGGGGCAAATTCGCGGCCTTTTAAGTAGTCTGCAGTGGTTGCATCAGGGGCGATCATGCCCGCTTTAGCACCCATCTCAATCGCCATGTTACATACCGTCATGCGTCCTTCCATTGTCAGCGCTTCAATCGCTTCACCACAGAATTCAACCACATAACCAGTACCACCATCCATGCCGATTTTACCAATAATCGCCAGTACGATATCTTTGGCGGTAATGCCCTCAGCCACGTGGCCGCGCACTTCGATCTTCATGGTTTTGGCTTTTAACTGACGCAAGGTTTGCGTCGCCATAACATGCTCAACTTCTGAAGTACCAATACCAAAGGCCAGTGCGCCAAAAGCACCATGAGTCGCGGTATGTGAATCACCACATACAATCACAGTTCCAGGCAAGGTAATACCCAGTTCAGGGCCCATGACATGAACAATGCCTTGATTTTTATGATGGATATCATAAAGTCTGACGCCAAACTCTTTACAGTTTCGCTCAAGTGTTTGCACTTGAGTTCGCGCCATAGGGCTAAGTGCATCTAGGCTCGCGCTGGTTGTTGAAGTATTGTGATCCATGGTGGCGAAAGTTTTTTCAGGCGCTCGCATTTTACGCCCTGCCACCTCTAAACCACTAAACGCTTGAGGCGATGTCACCTCATGCACTAAATGTCGATCGACATAGATAATTGGTGCTTCACCTTCGGCGGCAACCACAACATGGGCATCCCATACTTTTTCATATAATGTCTTAGCCATTGTTAAACACCTTCTTTTACAAGCTTGGCAATATAATCGCCCATTTCACTGGTTGATTTTGCATTGTGACGTTCTGCACTCGACAGTAACTCGCCAGTCAAGTAGCCATCACTTAGTGCTTTGCCCACTGCGGTTTCAATCGCAGTCGCGGCCGCTTCTTGCTTTAGGCTATGACGCAGTAGCAGTGCAGCAGATAAAATCTGTGCGACAGGGTTAGCGATACCTTGGCCAGCGATATCTGGCGCACTGCCACCGGCTGGCTCATACAAACCAAAACCAGAGCTATTCATGCTGATAGAAGATAACAGCCCCATGGAGCCTGTTAACATCGCAATTTCGTCTGAAATAATATCGCCAAATAAGTTTGAGCAAAGCATGACGTCAAATTCATCTGGACGACGCAATAGTTGCATGGTCGCGTTGTCGATATAGATATGTTCAAGCTCTACATCTGGGTAGTCTTTAGCAACCGTTTCTACCACTTCACGCCAAAGTACAGAACAGGCTAGCACGTTGGCTTTATCGACAGAGGTCACCTTCTTGCGGCGACCTTGAGCAGTCTCAAAGGCAATTTTGGCAATACGGGTGATCTCTTTGCGACTATAGCGCATGGTATCGAACGCTTCTTCATTCTCGCCTTCGCCTTGTCGCCCTTTTGGTTTACCGAAGTAAATACCACTCGTGAGCTCTCGCACACAAAGCACATCAAAACCGCGTGATGAGATATCACTGCGCAGTGGTGACATATGCTCAAGGCCTGCATGCAGTTTTGCTGGGCGCATATTGCAGAATAACTCAAAGTGCCCACGCAGTGGCAGTAGTGCACCGCGCTCTGGTTGATCGTTTGGTGCTAGATGTTCCCACTTGGGGCCGCCTACGGAGCCAAAAAGAATCGCATCAGCCGCCTCACAGCCTTTTAGTGTCGCCTCTGGTAGTGGACAGCCTTGACTGTCAATTGCTGCGCCACCAACGTCGTAATCAGTATATTCAATAGAAAGAGCAAAACGTTCCTCTACAGCCGTAAGTACTTTACGGGCCTCTGCCATAACTTCAGGACCAATCCCATCTCCAGCTAATACTGCTATTTGATAACTCATACGACAACTAACTCCTTTAATTTTCTTCTATATTCTTTAAATCGGATACATGAAACGCTGGGATGCCTAAAGCCTAAACACCACCTATCACGCGCTTCTCTTGTTGTATCTTTTGTTTGCAATCGGCAACTTTATCCGCGCGCCAAGTTAAGTTCATCACATGGACTAAGGCCTTTACTGATGCTTCAACCACATCAGTTGCAAGCCCAACACCGTGGAAATTTTGATTGCGGTAGCTGGCTGTAATATCGACTTGACCAAGCGCATTCTGCCCTTCGCCTTTCGCGCCAAGTTGGTAACTGGTGATGTCAATTTCACAACCGCTGGCGCGAGCAACCGCCTTGTAAGCCGCGTCGACAGGCCCGTTACCAATGGCAGCTTCGGTAACTGTTTCGCCATTGATTTCAACTTTCACGGTAGCAGTCGCGCTGCCCTCTGTTGAATCTGAATGTACAACTAGTTGCTGCAATTTGAAGTGATCATCATCTTCAGCTTGCGCTTCCATAAAGGCCAATGCTTCAAGATCATAATCAAATACCTGACCTTTCTTGTCTGCAAGTACAAGGAAGTCTTCGTAGAGAACATCCATATCATAATCTTGCTCACCATAACCCAGCTCACTCATGCGATGCTTAATAACATGTCGACCTGAACGCGAGGTCATATTCAAGTTGTTACGGTTAAGACCAATACTTTCAGGCGTCATGATCTCATAGGTATTTTGAGCTTTAAGCATGCCATCTTGATGGATACCTGAAGAGTGAGTAAAAGCATTAGCCCCTACAATCGCCTTATTCGCTTGCACAGGCATATTACATAGCTGACTCACCAAACTAGAGGTACGGTGGATCTCTTTAGCATTAATGCCTGTTTCTAAACCTAACTCCCCTTTACGAGTAGATAGGATCATCGCAATCTCTTCTAAGGAGCAATTGCCAGCACGCTCACCAATACCATTAACTGTACATTCTATTTGACGAGCACCATGCTGCACTGCAGTAATAGAATTAGCTACGGACAACCCCAAATCATCATGACAATGCACTGATATAACTGCCTGATCGATATTCGGAACTCGGTTAAATAAAGTCTGAATAATACCGCCGAATTCGCTAGGTACTGTGTAGCCCACGGTATCTGGAATATTAATCGTACGAGCGCCAGCCTTAATCGCTTCCTCTACCATACGGCATAAGTTATCGATAGGAGTACGACCTGCATCTTCGCAAGAGAACTCAACATCATCGGTAAATCGGCGCGCATATTTAACCGCACCAACTGCCATTTCTAATACCTGATCGAATGAGCGCTTAAGCTTGCTCTCAACGTGAATGGTCGATGTAGAAATGAAAGTATGGATGCGGAACTGATCCGCCACTGATAATGCCTGAGCTGCGGCATCAATGTCTTTTTCAAGCGCTCTTGATAAGGCACAAACTCGGCTGTTCTTTACCGTTCTAGCAATCGTCTGCACCGATTCAAAATCACCAGGAGAAGAAACTGGAAAACCAACTTCCATGACATCAACGCCTAATCGCTCCAAGGCTAGTGCTATTTGAAGTTTTTCCTTAACCGTTAAACTGGCAGCTAGTGCTTGCTCACCATCACGCAGTGTGGTGTCAAATATTATTACGCGGTCAGACATCTAATCTCTCCATTGAACTTCAAACGTTCAGTTATGCTTTCAGGCAATTTAAATACAAAAAACCCCGCGTATTGTTCGCGGGGTTTATAAATGCTGGCTCTCTTAAGCGTGTAGCACTATATCCTCCGCGCAGGGACTGCGAGAATGAGACTGAGGAGTATGAGTAATGTGCTTGCATGCTTCATAAATTGTTATTCAACTTTTTTATATAACTATGTCAGCGTGTTCTGCTGCTTCGGTTAATTTTTAACGCGAGCAGCCATTTATGTCAAGCCTAAATTGCTCAACATACGCATTTCACAAACCTAACATTGCTCACAGAAATCACAATTTTGATGATAAGCGCTACAAAAAAACTTTAATAGAAGATATTATTGCGCAGCACATCTAATAATGATGTTAAGTCGCAATATTCTCAACTGTTTAGCTTTTTTATGCATAATTTTAGATAAAATGGTTATAATAGCCCCACTCTGCTAATGGAAAGCGGATATAGAGTCATCACTGGAGCTAAAAATGGATTTTAGGAGCATCGTACTTTGTCTAGCATTCTGGGTTTCCCCAGTGTTTGGCAGTACGTTGGAACAACTAGACCAATTAAATACACTCGTCTACCAATATCCAAGCAAAGCATTGTCAGAGATCAATGCGCTTGAGCGTCACTATTTGGGTGTATCAAGATCAGACACTATTTTGATGCGCCTAAACGCACTCAAATGTGAGTCCTATATTCAACTGGGTGAAAACGCTGCTGCGATTAATCTGGCTCGCCTAAATGATGCTAAAGCCAAGCAGTTAAAACTTGAGCATGCTAGGCCCTACTTTTTTAATTGCATGGCACAAGCTTATGCAAGCTTTCATGACTACCAACAAGCACTGCCTCTTTTATATTCTTCCATTTCATTGTCGCGCCAGCTAAAACAACCTCAAGCCCTGATCGGGGGCTTATGGCTCAGAAGTAAGCTCAATGCCGACGTAAAACACAACAATGCTGCAATTGAAGATATAAGACTTGCACTTGATATTTATCCCGAGATCACTTTGCAAGATCAACGCTGGACTTGGCCGCCAAAAGGTTACCTCTACAGCTCTATGGCAAAACAGCTCGCCAATATTGGTGAGCTAAAAGAGGCGGAGAACAATCTTAAAAAAGCATTGGATGAACCCACAACGCTAGGTAAAGTTAAGCTTTTTGTCGCACTTGATATGGCTCGATTCGCTCAGCAAAATCAACAGCCGAATCTACGAGATAAATATACTCAAATTGCCAGAGTGACGCTCGCTGAACTCAGTACCCCACTTGAGCTAGCGGTTGCTTACAATGCAATTGCTTTAATTGATTTTGATAGTGGGAAATATAGCAGTGCAGAACAATTAATTAACCTCAGTTTAGCGACTTTTCGCAAAGAAGCTGATTCCATTGGCACCATCAGCGCCTTATCGCTCAATGCTCAAATTAAATTGAAACAGTATCGTGAAGCTGCCGGCCTCACGTTGATGGAGCAGGCGATATCCTTGGCGAAGGAAAAGGCACGCTACTCAGATCTAAAACATAGCTATGCCACCTTGGCAGACTATTTCGCCAAGCAGGGAAAATTCTCACTGGCTTATCAATACCAGCTCAAACAGCTGCAAGCGCTGGAAAATGAAACACTATCGATTAAAAATATTTGGTTATCACAACTCAAGTCTGGTTTAAGCCGTGAGCAGCAGATAGCTACTCCTAATCACTCCCTGATTGCGGCAACAACAGTAAACGGTATTATTCCCAGTTCACTTTTCCCTATTGCACTAATAATAATCAGTCTAATCGTATTCATCACTTGGTATCAAAAGAAAGCGCCGAAAACTACGCAACCAGAGCAAATAGTATTAAATCTTGATACTAAAGCTGATAAAAAGAAGTCACTTGAAGATCTGTTAAATACTAGCAAACAGGCAGGTTACCCATTGTCGCTATTAGTATTCAATCCTAACCACATTTTTAAAGCTGATGTGCCGATAGTTATCGAGCAACTGAAAACTAAGCTAAGGGAGCAAGACGTATTGTTACAGCAATCAGATCAGCAGATTGTGATTATGCTACCGCACACATCAGAGCAAGGCGCAATAAACGTCATAGATCAATTAGCGAGCACCATTGAAGTTTGGCAAGAAGATTCCAAAGTCAACATTGGCCTTGCCTGTATGCAGCAATTTGATAATTTGGAATCGATGATCAAGCGCGCCAATATAAGTGAGCTGAGAAAACTAAAAGTTAACTAATACTAACGGCTAACTTTCTGCTAGGTAGTTTTCAATTTCATCCAAAAACTCACCACCAAAACGCTCCAACTTACGTTCACCAACTCCATTTACAGCCAATAACTCACCAGGGCTCGTTGGCAGTATGGCAGCCATTTCTGCCAGGGTTGCATCGTTAAACACTAAGTATGGTGGTACGTCTAGTTCTTCAGCTAGGGTACGTCTCAGTAACTTCAATCGCGCAAAAAGTTTACGATCATAGTTAAGCGGTGCTTTCGGATTATGACCTCGGCGCTTGGTAGTTTGAATCACTATTCTTGGCTCAGCGAGCAGTAATTCCACCTCACCTTTTAACACAGTGCGCGCTGAAGGATTGAGTGTCACCGATGAACCTCGAGTAATATCTTGATTAGCAAGCCCTAGATGGATTAACTGCCTAATGACACTCAACCAATGCTCATGACTTTTCTCTTTGCCAATGCCCCAAGTTGAAAGTTTATTATGACCTCTATCCATCACATTAGCGGCTTTTGACCCTCGTAGCACCTCGATAAGGTGATTGACACCAAAACGCTGCCCAAGTCTATAGATACACGACAGCACCTTTTGTGCATCCTGAATGCCATTATATTTTTTAGGCGGATCTAAACAGATATCACAGTTGCCACACGGCTCTAACGCACTTTCATCGAAATAGTGCAGCAATACTTGGCGACGACAGGTTTGCGCCTCAGCGAAAGCTGCCATGGTATTCAGCTTATGGAATTCTACCTGCTGCTGTGGCCCGGGCTCAGACTGTTCAATAAGATGCCTAACTCTGCCAATATCTGCAGGGTCAAACAACATCAAAGCTTCAGAGTCCAAACCATCACGGCCTGCTCGGCCGGTTTCTTGGTAGTAGGCTTCGACACTTTTGGGGATATCGTAATGCACCACGTAACGCACATTTGATTTGTTGATCCCCATACCAAAAGCGACCGTTGCCACCACAATATCCAGTTGATCTTTTAGAAATCGGTCTTGAACATCTGCCCGCTCTTCTTGGGTTTTACCAGCATGGTATGCCTCAGCTTGATGCCCCTGCATACGTAGTCGATCAGCCACCTCATCCACTCGACGACGACTACTGCAATAAACAATACCGCTATTACCATTTTGCGCATCAATAAACTGTCGTAGCTGGTTGGCAGCATTAAGCTTTTCGGCAACGGTATAGCGAATATTGGGTCTATCGAAACTGGTTAATAGCGAAAATGGTTTAATGGTTAACCGCTCGCAGATATCAACACGAGTAGCGTTATCTGCCGTTGCGGTCAGTGCCATAATAGGCACTTGCGGAAATTGCTGACGTAAACGACCAAGCGCCGCATATTCAGGTCTAAAATCATGGCCCCACTGCGAAATACAGTGCGCTTCATCAATGGCAAATAGCGAAATATTCAACTCATGCAAACGTTCGATAAAGCTGGCTTGCAACAACCTTTCTGGCGATACGTACAGTAACTTTAGTTCGCCATAGCGCATCTGCTGCAAGATTTTTAGGCTCTCTTCTCTTGGTTGAGAAGAGTTAAGGTAAGCGGCTGGGACACCCGTCTGAATAAGGCTATCAACCTGATCTTTCATTAGCGAGATCAATGGTGAAACCACAACAGTTAAACCAGGTAACTGCAGCGCAGGCAGCTGGTAACACAGGCTTTTACCACCGCCAGTTGGCATGATCACCAAGCAGTCTTGGCCAGCACAGATCTGTTCAATTACTTCACGTTGGCCATCCCTAAATGTACGGTAACCAAATACCGACTGAAGGCTTGCTGATAATTGATCGACCGGATGTTCGAGTGCCGCCTGATCCATAGTGAACCTGTATTAATAATAAGGCCGACCATTCTAATGGAGCAAACCTCTCTTGTCTCTCCTCAAACTGTTTATCGATTAAAATTTAAACTTGCAACATAAGCTCCATTAGCGATAGATTAAATGCTCTAATACTAAGCGATTGATCCTACTAGGAACACACAGGGAGCGTTATGAGTAATATTATTCAGCAGGAAACATTACGTAGGGTTGCAGAGGTTTTTGACAAACATGTGCCTTTTCACAACTTACTTGGAATGGATATCAAGCGTTACGATGTCGATGGCGTTGAAGTTGTCGTGAAAATGAAGTCTGAGTTAATTGGCAACATCCATCAGCAAATACTGCATGGAGGCGTGACAGCGACAGTGCTGGACGTCGTTGGCGGTCTCACCGCTTTTTCAGGCTTAGTCGCTAGTCGTGACGACTGGAGCCTTGAGGAGTTAGAAAAGCGTATCCTAACTTTAGGTACCATAGATCTTCGAGTGGACTATTTGCGCCCAGGCCGCGGCGAAATTTTTACCGGTACAGGTACGGTGATCCGTGCTGGAAACCGAGTCTCAGTATCAAGAATGGAACTGCACAATGAAAAAGGTGACCATATCGCTTTTGGCACAGGCACTTACATGGTTGGTTGATAGCATTGGTTACCATTAAAATGCCGTTATTAGCGGCGTTTTTACCGTGGGTGCTCTATTGTTCCATTGAACTGGCGCGCCCACCAGTGCAGATAAACAGCGCGGTTAGCTTGAGTCTGTGCTTAGGCAGGATTACAATCAGCGCTTATTTTCTCTTCTTAGTCTATTTCAATGCAAGATACTGAACAACGCAAAGGCATAGTATTTGCCATTTGCGCATATACCCTGTGGGGCTTCGCGCCGCTGTACTTTAAATTACTGACAGATGTATCTGCCGCCGAAATTTTACTGCATCGTGTACTTTGGTCGTTCCTTTTTATGGGATTACTAATGAGCTTTTTCGGTGGGTTTGGTCGTGCCAGACAGTTACTTAAAAAGCCTAAACAACTGGCAGTACTTTGCGTCACTTCCTGTTTAATCGCCGCTAACTGGCTGTTATTCATCTGGGCAGTCAATAACGATCATATGTTAGATGCCAGCCTAGGCTATTTCATCAACCCATTGGTTAACGTGTTCTTAGCCATGCTGTTTCTGGGGGAGCGATTACGTAAACTACAGTGGGCAGCAGTATCTTTAGCGGCTATTGGTGTGGCAATACAGCTTATTTCATTCGGCTCAATACCACTGGTATCGCTGGGCTTGGCGGGATCATTTGCCTGTTATGGCTTATTGCGCAAAAAGGTTAACATTGATGCAAAAACCGGCCTATTAGTAGAAACCGCTATCTTAATGCCTGTCGCGTTATTCTACCTGCTTAGCAATATGGGTGACTCACTGACGCACCTTATGAGTAACGATATGCATCTAAACACATTGTTACTCGCAGCAGGCGTCATCACTACAGTACCGTTATTATGTTTTGCCGCTGCAGCAGTACGGATCCCATTTACGATGCTGGGTTTTTTCCAGTATATCGGCCCCAGTATCATGTTCATTCTTGCTATAAGCTTGTTTAATGAGCCATTCGATATTGAAAAAGGCATTACTTTTGGCTTTATTTGGGCTGCATTAGCACTGTTTACCGCCGACATGTTTTATAAGCGTAAACAGAAAAAATAACCTTTTGAAATGCAAAAAAGCGAGCCTAATCGGTTCGCTTTTTATTATCTAGCCTAAATGTCGCTATTGCTTAAAGTGGCTCAACAGTGCCTGTGGTTGCTCTAGGCTTAATAGTAGCGGATAACCCTTGGCCGTTGGAATAAGCACCACATTGTCAACTTCAGTGACCGCAACAAATGCTTTTGACTGACCCACTAAACTGAACCAGCCTAACTGAAATCCAGGCATGCCCACGCCATTAACCCGCAGATCGGGTTTAAATGTCGTATCCGCTCCAACAGACCAGTTTAACTGACGTACTCCAGCGACATCTATCTCTGCTATCGGTAGGCTAAACTGATAAAATGGCACATCGACACTAATCGAATCTTTTGTCACGATCAGTTTGGCATCATTAACTTTATAAAACATCCAGCTGAATGCGACGACCATTGGCAGCAACACTGCCGCAATAACAACCTTACTGGTTTGCGGTAACGCTTTGTAATAAATATAAACACCGACCCCAATTAAGCCAATGAGTAAGGCAATAAAGCTCAACGTCCCCGTTGAGCCTAGCGGAGTAAGCGCAAAAGTTTGAGTCATCATCTAGTCCTGTCAATAAGATAACCTTATCTTTGACCACATGACATATTATGTCAAGCTAGGTTTGTCGGATACAAGTTTACAGATCCAAAGCTAAAATCTTCGACTTACGTTGGTAGTTGTAGAGTTGTTTCTTCTTTCCAGGTAACTCATCAACTTCAACAATATTAAAACCGTGCTCTAAGAACCAGTGAATACTGCGCGTTGTTAGCGCAAATAACCTTGAATAACCTCTCACCCGTGCTTGGCTAATAATATTTTGCAGCAGCAAACTGCCTCTATCCGCATCTCGATACTCAGGATGGACCACCAAGCACGCGAATTCACCTGCATTATCCTCTTCAAACGGATAAAAGGCCGCACAACCAATCACTAAACTGTCACGCTCAATCAGCATAAATTGTTCAATCTCGACCTCGAGTTGCTCTCTTGAGCGCCGAACCAGTATACCTTTCTCCTCTAATGGACGAATGAGATCGAGTATGCCGCCGATATCTCGAATAGATGCACGGCGCAGACGCTCGGCACTTTCGGTCACAATTTGCGTACCAATACCATCACGGGAGAAAAGCTCTTGCAGCAGCGCGCCATCATCTAGATAACTAACAAAGTGACAACGACTGACGCCATTTCTACAAGCATCAATGCTGGCTTGTAAGAATGCCTTGGTGCTTAAACAAAGTGGCGCTTGTTCTGGCAGATTATTGAGGATTGCTTGTGCATCTGTTGGCATCAGCTCGGCAAGGACTTCGCCATCCTCATCCATAATCCCTTTATGGGCACTAAAGCCAATCATCTTATCTGCTTTAAGTTTGACCGCAATTTGAGTGGCGACCTCTTCAGCCGTTAAGTTAAAGCTCTCGCCTGTTACTGACGCAGCAACAGGACCTAACAATACAATGCCGCCATTATCCAGCTGACGCTTTAAGCCTTGAGTGTCTATACGTCTCACTCTGCCACTGAGACTGTAATCAACCCCGTCTTCTACCCCCAACGGCTGTGCAATAACAAAGTTACCGCTAACCACATTGATTTGTGCCCCTTGCATAGGCGTGTTGCTCAAACTCATCGACAACCGAGCGGTAATATCAAGTTGTAATGCACCGACAACCTGCTTAATCACTTTAAAGGTATCCTCTTCAGTGATCCTCACACCATTGTAATATTCAGGAGTTAAGCTCTGCTGTGCCAGTGCTTCATCAATCTGCGGGCGTGCGCCGTGCACTAGGACGATTTTAATCCCTAGGCTATGCAATAACGCGATATCGTTAATAATGGCCTTAAACTGCGGCTGAGCAAGCGCCTCACCACCAAGCATTACCACAAAGGTTTTGCCTCTATGGGCGTTAACATAGGAAGCTGAATGACGAAAACCATCGACGAGTTCTGTAGTACGCACGCTAAATTCACCTTTAAGTCTAAATAGACAGTCGCAACAATCTGATTAATTAATAACGCCACCATGATATTGCATTTTAATTCATTTAAAAAGCATTTATTCTCATTGTTATGTAACAGTGATATCAAGTAAAAGCGAGATAATCAAATAGAATTAGCTTATATTAACAAAAACACAAAAGTGCATAGTGTTGCAAAATACACCCTACTGGTGGTGGCATTGATTAATGTCATCAATTCAGAAATGACTAAGACCTTTAATTCAAAGTGCGGAGGTGAAGACTAGGGTGATAAATGGCTATCAGTCAAACTGCAGAAACTAGATGGTTATCAGATTGCTCGCCTCAGCGAGAGTTTATACCAATGGTATTATACCAATCAGTATAAGAAGTTGATCTACTCAGAGGGTTTTAGCGGCTCTAATGCAGCGTTAATGAACTTGAACCTAGTTTAACTATGCTCTTCATTCATTGCGAACCACATGGCCTAGCATGTTCCTGACATGCTTAAGGCATTCCCTCCCTCCTTGGAGGTCCGATATAGGAGGTACGAGACCAAGGATGGTCGAAGGTAGAATAATGCAGGAGCAATTATCGAGAGTAACGCAGGAGCAGTTACCGAGGAGCATTTAATGACCTTACCTCAAAGCCGCTAAACTCTCGCTGAGCGATCAAATCTTTATACTAATTGGTATTAGTGGTGCGGCAATTTTAAGGCAAAAAAAAAGCCTCTAAAAATAGAGGCTTTTGAAGATGCTTTAAACAAGTTATTACTTGATTTTAGCTTCTTTGTACATAACGTGCTGACGGATAACAGGATCAAATTTCTTGATTTCCATCTTTTCAGGCATGTTACGCTTGTTCTTTTCAGTCGTGTAGAAGTGACCAGTTTTAGCGCTAGATACTAGCTTGATCTTCTCACGATTACCTTTAGATTTAGCCATGGTTTATTATACCTTCTCGCCGCGGGCACGAAGTTCAGCAACAACAACTTCAATACCTTTCTTATCGATGATACGCATACCTTTAGTAGAGATACGTAGCTTAACGAAACGCTTTTCAGTTTCTAACCAGAATCTGTGATTCTGTAGGTTAGGTAAAAAACGACGACGCGTAGCATTCTTCGCGTGCGAACGGTTGTTACCAACCATTGGTTTCTTGCCAGTTACTTGGCATACTCTTGACATGTCAAACTTCTCCAAAACAATATATATAACGCTCGAGCATTAATGTACCTCGAACACGGCCGTCGCCTGAGGCACACAACAGAGGGCGCATTTTATACAGGATCTAAAATCAAAGATCAAGGGTTAGATTAATCTATCCACCCTCGTTCAGCGAAAGAAACTATCTCTCGATCGCCTACAACCATATGGTCCAGCAAGGAAACATCGATGGTTTGTAGTGCTTGTTTCAATCGCTCAGTAATTCGTCTATCGGCTGTACTTGGCTCTGCAATTCCAGAGGGATGATTGTGACACACGATCACAGCCGCAGCCTTTTTCTCAAGCACCAAGCTCACCACATCTCGTGGATAAACCGACGCTGAGTTAATGGTACCTCTGAATAATTCAACGAATTGAATCACCCGATGTTGGCTATCAAGTAGTAAAATAGCAAACACTTCGTAGGCACGATCTCCCAATTGTCTCATTAAATAGTCTCGAGTTAAATCAGGATCCGATAAAATTTTACCTCTTTTTAGGTTTTCCTGCGAAATTCGCTTGCCAATCTCTACCGCAGCTTGCAATTGAGCAAACTTAACAGGGCCGATCCCGTCTAAGCGACACACTTGCGTTTGAGAGGCTGTCAGCAAGCTTCTAAGCCCGCCAAACTCTGTAATCATCATACGAGCAAGCTCAACAGCACTTAACCCTTTTAATCCAACTCTGAGCAGTACAGCAAGTAACTCTGCATCCGACAGCTGCGCTGCGCCATTAAGCAATAGCTTTTCTCTTGGTCCTTCACCCTGCGGCCAATCTTTAATTCCCACAACAACCTCCTTGTCATTATTTCTAGTTGAGTATGGTCGACAATTTAATAACTTGTTCATCAACTGCGGAGTGAGTGTGATATCTTACGGCTGCGCGGATAATATTTTGATCTGTAAAAATGATAATGGAAAGAGTTGCTATGGGTTTGAAAAACAAGAAAGTACTTTTAGGAATTGGCGGCGGTATTGCAGCCTATAAATCAGCAGACTTAGTCCGCAAACTAAAAGATCGCGGCGCCGATGTTAGAGTCGTTATGAGCCAAAGCGCACAAGAATTTATTACCCCACTCACTCTGCAAGCATTATCAGGCTATCCAGTCTCGACCGATCTTCTTGACCCAAGCGCTGAAGCATCCATGGGCCATATTGAATTAGCTCGTTGGGCAGACTTAGTGATTGTGGCACCAGCTACCGCAAATCTGATTGCACGTATCAGTAACGGCATGGCTGATGAACTCATCACCACCACTTGCCTAGCCACCGAAGCGCCTATCGTACTTTGTCCTGCAATGAACCAGCAGATGTACCGCAATGCCGCGACTCAAGCCAACTTAGTCACTGTCGCTCAGCGAGGCATGACAATTTGGGGGCCCGATTCAGGCTCACAAGCCTGTGGAGAAGTCGGTCCCGGTAGAATGTTAGAGCCGGTGGATATCGCTGAAAAAGCCGTGCAGTTCTTTGGCCCAAAATTATTAGCAGGTATCTCTTTACTGTTAACTGCAGGGCCAACACGCGAAGCCATCGACCCTGTTAGATATATTTCTAACCATAGCTCAGGAAAAATGGGCTTTTCTCTAGCAAGTGCCGCAGCAACAATGGGCGCTAAAGTTACGCTGGTTACCGGCCCAGTAAATCTAGCAACACCAGCTAACGTCAACCGCATCGATGTGGAGTCTGCACAACAGATGCTTGATGCTGTGCTGCCAGAAGTCGAAAAAAACCAAATTTTTATCGGTTGCGCTGCGGTAGCTGATTATCGAATTGCTGATGTGGCAGAAAGTAAGATCAAAAAATCAGCCGAGCAGATGCAACTTGCGCTAGTGCGAAATCCTGATATCTTAGCCAGCGTTGCCAGTCATCCAAAACGTCCATTTACGGTTGGTTTTGCAGCAGAAACCAATAATGTTGAGCAATACGCAAAAGGTAAACTTGAGCGCAAAAAACTTGATATGATTGCCGCCAATGATGTGTCGAATAGCAGCATTGGTTTTAATAGCGACGATAACGCACTTAGCGTCTTTTGGCACGATGGTGTAACTCACCTCCCCGCTGTCGACAAGCTAACTCTAGCCAAGCAATTACTGAGCCTAATCGCGGAAAAAGTAAAAACGAAATGAAAACACCGATCGAACTGAAAATTCTCGACTCACGCATTGGCACACAGTTTCCGTTACCTGCCTACGCGACTCCAGGCAGCGCAGGAATGGATCTACGTGCAATTACTGATACCGCACTCACCATACAGCCAGGTGAAACCGTACTCATTCCAACAGGTATTGCTGTACACGTAGCAGATCCGAGCTTGGCGGCAATTATTCTGCCTCGTTCGGGCTTGGGCCATAAGCACGGCATCGTACTCGGTAACTTAGTCGGATTGATTGATTCAGATTACCAAGGTCCGTTAATGGTCTCTTGCTGGAATCGCGGCAGTGAGCCATTCACGATTGAAATCGGTGACCGCCTCGCACAATTAGTATTTGTTCCCGTTGTGCAGGCAGAGTTTAAGCTTGTTGATGAGTTTGATAGCTCAGATCGCGGTGCTGGCGGCTTTGGCCATTCAGGCACAAAATAATAACCACATTTAAGCACACCACTACATTTTATAGACAGCACGGAGCCTTGTTTCCTTGCCGTCTCGCTCAGTAGTAATCGAGTGAAGGACTGATAAATGGCTGCAAGCCCAAAGATTAATCGCCGCGAACACATCCTACAATGTTTAGCGACCATGTTAGAGACAAGCCCAGGACAACGTATCACTACCGCCAAATTAGCAGCGGAAGTCGGTGTGTCAGAAGCGGCGCTTTATCGCCACTTTCCGAGCAAAGCAAGGATGTTTGAAGGCCTTATTGAGTTTATCGAAGAGTCATTACTGTCTCGTATCAATCTCATCATGGATGAAGAGAAAGACACCATGAAACGCTGCCAGCAGTTACTGCAACTACTGTTGGTTTTTGCCGAACGTAATCCAGGGATTTCACGGGTACTCAATGGTGATGCATTATTGGGTGAGAATGAGCGTTTGCGCAGTAGAATTAGTCAGCTATTCTCGAAAATCGAAACCCACTTAAAGCAAATTTTACGCGAGAAAAGCTTGCGCGAAGGGCAAGCATTTAGCATCGATGAAGCGGTGTTAGCCAACCTATTAATGGCGATTGCCGAAGGTCGGATTGCCCAGTTTGTGCGCAGTGAATTTAAGCTAAAACCCACCAAGCACTTTAACGAACAGTGGACATTCGTGCAGCAGCAGTTGTTACAAAGCTAACCATCCCCCCAAAAAAGGCAGCGGCATCATGCTGCCTAATGATACAAAATCATTGCCTCTCTACTACTTTTGGTTTACTTTCCTCGTGTCTAATTATTGCAAATACCTATAAAAGCTAACATTTGTTTTCACAAGGAAGTTGTATGAAACTCATTAAAACCATTGGCCTAGTATGCCTAGCTTGGCTAAGTTGCTACGCATCAGCAAAAACCAATGATGCAGCCAATTTATTCAGCCGTTCGGCTGAATTCTCGCAAGTCAAAATATCTCCAGCAGGAGATTATCTAAGTGTGATTACCAAGAAAGATGGTAAAGACATGCTACTTATCCTAAAAGCTGCAGATAGATCTTATGTACATGCCATTTTCTTTGGAAGTAATGCACAGGTAGGCCATTACGAGTGGGTCAATGATGAACGACTAGTGATGCAAAAAGAGTATTTAAAAGGCTGGAGCGACCACCCGCTCTATTATGGCGAATTAATGGCCGTAAATGCTGACGGCTCTAAAGCAACTTACCTGTTTGGTTATCAAGGAGGTGAACAACAAACAGGCTCAAACCTGAAGAAAAACACCCCGATTCGCGCAACAGCTTATATTTTAGATCCACTGCCAGAAGATGATCGTTATATGCTCGTTCAAGCCCTTCCTTGGGGGAGTGGCGGTAGCAACATGGCAGAAAACACTCAAAAAGTGTATCGCGTTGATGTTTACAAAGGCCGACGCAAAAAGGTAGCAACAGCGCCAATCACCTACCCAAATTTTTTAACCGATCATGATGGCAACGTGCGCTTTGTCAGTGGCACCCGAGATTACGTCAACTCTAAGTTATACTACCGAAATGACGGAAACTGGACAGATACCGATAAGCTAAATCTTGGCTTAGACGCAATAAAGCCAATTGCATTTAGCGATGACAAAGACAGCTTATATGTCACCGCAAGCGAAGCAGGTAAACCAGCTGGCGTATACTTAGTGAACATCAAAACTGGCGATAAAAAGCTCGTCAGCCAAGATAAAGTGGTAGACCCAAGTAATGTATGGATTAACGCTGTCACCAAAAAACTCTACGCTATCGAGTATGAAAACGGCTACCCAACTTACGAGTTTGTCGATTCAAAAGATCCCTCGGCTAAGCTCATCAAGCAACTTTTAGCGGCTCTACCTGGGCATCAGATCCACTTAGTTAGCCAAACAACCGATGCCGACAAAATCATTATCAAAGCCTTCAACGACCGTAATCCAGGCGACTACTATCTATTTAATACGAAGACTAAAAAACTAGAGTATCTGGTATCAAAGAAGAAATGGCTAGACCCTGACAAAATGGCCGAAATTAAACCGGTTAAGTTTACCAGCAGAGATGGCGTAACAATACATGGCTACATAACCTTACCCCATGGTGTTGAAGCTAAAAACTTACCATTAGTCGTCAACCCTCATGGTGGACCTCACGGCCCAAGAGACCGATGGGGCTTTGACCCACAAAACCAAATGATCGCCAGCCAAGGAGCTGCAGTACTGCAAGTCAACTTCCGCGGTTCTGGCGGCTACGGGAATGAGTTTGAAAATGCAGGCCATCAAAAATGGGGCACCAACATTCAGTACGACATTATTGATGCTACTAAGTATGTTATCGAACAGGGCATGGTAGATAAGGACCGCATCTGTATTGTGGGTGGCAGCTTCGGTGGCTACTCAGCAATTCAAAGCTCAGCGATAGAACCAGATCTGTTTAAATGTGCTATTGGTTTCGCCGGAGTTTACGATTTACAGCTGATGTTCGATGAAGGTGATGTGCAAGGACGCCGTGCAGGAAAGCGCTACTTAAAAGAGGTACTCGGCGAAAATGAAAGCTTACTAAAGTCAATGTCACCAACCCACAATGTCGATAAGCTTAAGGCTAACATTATGCTAGTCCATGGCGGCGAAGATGAAAGAGCACCTATCGAGCAGTTTGAAGCGCTCGAAGATGCCTTAGAAGAGCATAATTATCCGTTTAAGAAACTGGTTATGGATGATGAAGGTCATGGCTTTTATGACGATGCGCATAAGGCTAAATACTACAGCGAAATGCTGAGCTTCTTAAAAACCAATCTTAAGCTGTAATGCTACAAATAGAAAAACCGACTAATTTAGTCGGTTTTTCTTATCCCCAATACGTTTTTCGGTGTATATTTACAGCAAATCGCTGTATCCTCCGTGCTTCTTAGAGCCAAGGCAACGCGTTAATGCTCTATTATTTCTGTTCAGCGATACCAGTAAAAATGCGTGTCGCCACTTAAGAACACTGAGACAGTACCACTACCCATTACAGTGGAGGACCTTATGACATCAAAAGAAGCTATCCTCAGTGAATCAGCACAACTGGTTCAAACAGCTCTGCTTGAGCGTGGGCTTGAAACTCCGATGCTACCCAGTGAGTTCACTCGCGAAGAGCGTAAAGACAAAATAGAACATCATATGCGCGAGATCTTGACATTAATGTCACTCGACCTACGTGATGACAGTTTAGAAGAAACCCCACGACGCATTGCCAAAATGTACGTTGATGAAATTTTTTCAGGTCTCGATTACGCCAACTTCCCCAAGATCACCGTCATTGAAAACAAGATGGGTTTCGATGAGATGGTTAAGGTGAATGACATCAGTCTAACCAGTACTTGTGAGCACCACTTGGTGACTATCGATGGCTTAGCTCGCGTTGCATACTTGCCACGTAAGAACATTATTGGTTTATCCAAGATTAACCGTATTGTGCGCTTCTTTGCTCAGCGTCCACAGGTGCAAGAGCGTCTGACTCAACAAGTACTGGTTGCATTGCAAACCCTGCTTGAGACTAAAGATGTAGCGGTGAAAATGGATGCGGTACATTACTGCGTTAAGTCTCGCGGCGTGATGGATTCTACCAGTTCAACCACGACCACCGCATTAGGCGGGATTTTCAAATCTAACCCTGCGACACGGGCAGAGTTCCTTAGTAACTAAAGGTTCTAGGTTCTAGGTTCTAGGTTCTAAAGTATTAAAGCAGATTCGAAGAACTTAAAACAAAAAAGCAAAAGCCAATCTAATAGCTTTTGCTTTTTCTAGAAGTGAACTTGTGAGCCTGCGAACGCTCTAGTCATCTAAACTTATCTTTTAAATGCCGTATTGATCGCGATAAGCACTCACCGATGCCAGCTGTGCTTCCATACCTGGCTTTTCAGACAAGTAGTTAATCAAGTCTTCTAGCTTAATGATTGAAACGATATCACAACCAAAATCACGCTCAACCTCCTGAATAGCCGACAATTCACCTTTGCCTTTCTCTTGGCGATCCAGTGCAATCAACACACCAGCAAGCTTAGCATTATGAGCCGCGATAATTTCCATTGATTCACGGATTGCAGTACCAGCAGTGATCACATCATCAACTAGCATTACTCGGCCTTGTAATTCGCTGCCCACTAGGCTGCCGCCCTCACCATGATCTTTCTTCTCTTTGCGGTTGAAGCAATAAGGCATGTCTATATCATGGTGATCACATAAAGCTATTGCGGTAGTGGTTGCAATTGGAATGCCTTTATAAGCTGGGCCAAACAACAAGTCATATTCTATTTTAGAATCAACCAAGGCAGCGGCATAAAAACGTCCAAGGCGCGCTAAGTCACGACCAGTATTGAACAGGCCAGCATTAAAGAAATAAGGGCTAGTACGGCCTGATTTTAACGTAAATTCGCCAAATCTTAGTACCTGACGCTCAAGGGCAAACTCAATAAACTCACGTTGATAGGCTTTCACAATATCTCCTTAAATATGTAGGGGTGACTCAATTATTTTTATAACTCTATTCATTGTAAGTGCAAGCAAAAAACACTTACAAAAAGGACCCCGCAGGGCCCTTGATAACGTCTTAGCTCAATGCCGCTTTCTGTACATCGACAATTTCGCGAATACCATGCTTGGCGAGATCAAGCAGGCTTAACAACTCTTCATGGCTAAATGGGTCACCTTCGGCAGTGCCTTGGATCTCAATCATCTTACCGGTTTCTGTCATCACAACGTTCATGTCAGTTTCAGCAGCACTGTCTTCGATATACTCTAAATCGCAGATTGGCTCACCTTTGTAGATGCCAACGCTCACAGCAGCAATCATGAACTTAAGCGGATTCGTTTTCAAAATGCCTTTACCACGAGCCCAATTCAACGCATCAACTAGTGCAACACATGCCCCAGTAATAGCAGCGGTACGCGTGCCACCATCAGCTTGAATCACATCACAATCGATAACAATTGTGTTTTCGCCCAACAGCTTCATATCAACAGCAGCACGTAATGAACGGCCGATTAAACGTTGGATCTCTTGAGTACGACCTGACTGCTTACCACGAGCCGCTTCACGGTTCATACGGCTATGAGTCGAACGCGGCAACATGCCATATTCAGCGGTTACCCAACCTTGGCCTTGGCCTTTAAGAAAACGCGGTACACCCTCTTCAAAACTGGCAGTACAAAGTACTTTAGTGTCACCAAATTCAACCAATACCGAACCTTCGGCATGGGCAGTAAATTGGCGGGTAATCGTCACTGGACGAGATTGTGCTGGAGTTCTGTTGCTTGGGCGCATGGTGAATTCCTGTAGTTAACAGCTAAGGGGTAATTTGGCTGCATATTATAGGGACATGTGAGCCACTATGCCATCTCAATCCACTCTCTAACAATGAAAAACCTTGAAACAGCTAAAGCTCAAATAAGAGTGAACTGTCACCAGCGTTTAATAGCCGTCGCCCATGGCCGCTCAATCAACTGCGGTAGCAGCTCCACTTATTGCGTTAATTTCATTCAAGGCATCATCCATATAAGCGATGCCTATGGCTGCTATTTTCGTTATTTAAACGTTTATCGCTCAGCGGCTCTAGAGCTCATTAATTTACCTCTGTTTCCTGCATTTTCAAGCCGTTTGGGTATATAATCACAGCTCACTTAGACGAACTACACTGGAAACCATCCATGATCCAAAGCATGACAGCCTATGCTCGCATTGAGCACAAAGCAGATTGGGGCACCGCCTCTTGGGAAATCCGTTCAGTTAATCAGCGCTATCTTGAAACATACCTGCGCCTTCCGGAACATTTCCGCAGCTTAGAGCCCGTGCTTAGAGATCGTCTACGTAAACGCTTAAACCGCGGTAAAGTTGAAGTTAATCTGCGTTATGACCTTAATGAAGGTGATAGCAGCGAGCTGCAATTAAACCAAGAACTGGCTAAGCAGATCATCAATGCGGCTAACTGGGTAAAAGATGAAGCCAAACAGGGTGAACTCAACGTCGTTGACGTACTGCGCTGGCCTGGCGTGATGTCTAGCTCAGAGCAGGATATGGATGCCTTAGGCAAAGACCTACTGAACGCTTTCAACTTAGCCATCGATCAATTTATCGAAGCCCGTGGCCGTGAAGGCGAAGCAATCAATACCATGCTACAAACACGCCTTGACCAAATTGTGGATCAAGTAGCAGTTGTTCGTGAACACATGCCAGCGGTGATGCAGTGGCAACGCGATAAGCTAACTAACCGCCTAGCTGAAATCACCGGCGAACTTGATCCTGCACGCATGGAACAAGAGATGGTCTTAATGGCGCAAAAAATGGATGTTGCCGAAGAGATGGATAGGCTTGATGCACACGTTGCCGAGACGCGTCTAATCTTGAAAAAAGGCGGTGCCCAAGGTCGTCGTTTGGACTTTATGATGCAAGAGTTTAACCGTGAATCAAACACCTTAGCCTCTAAATCTATCAGCGCAGAAGTGACTGCTGCTGCAGTAGAACTCAAAGTACTTATTGAGCAGATGCGCGAGCAGATCCAGAACGTAGAGTAGTGTAAACCCTAGTTAAATAACGTTAGATAAATATGACGAAGCCCCTAATTAGGGGCTTTTTTGTTGCCTACAGTAAATTAATGTATCACACTGTCACCTACCAACTGGTACCAAGAGTGGTACCATTTTGAATGAGAATTCTAAAGCACTTGTTATTCTTCATTCTTGGTACCACTAGAAGGTGCAGCTATGAACAACAAGCAATTAAACAAAATAATCAAAGATGGTGTCCCAGGTCGAACAGCTATTGGCGGGGGATTATACTTTCGGTTATCGACAAGTGGCACTTGTAGCTGGCAAGTCCGTTACACGATTAATAACAAACGTAAATGGTTTACCTTACTCGATAGCTATCCTCACTTATCCATCGCTGACGCGAAGCATGATGCAGTATTACTACTTAGAGATGTCAAACATGGAAAAGATCCAGCACTAGAAAAAAAGAATGCGCTACAGGAAGAGATAGTAACCGTCCACCAGCTATTTGATGATTGGTTTAAGACTGATATCAACAAGAGACTTAAACACCCTGAGATCCCGCACCGCATTTATACCAAAGAAATCGCGCCATTTATCGGTGAACTAAGACTTAAAGATGTAACAGCTCTTCAGGTTAGATCGATCATCCACAAAGTGATTGAAAGCAACCGACCAGCAACAGCTAATGATACGCTGATGTATACAAAGCAACTCTTCCGGCATGCTGCAAAATTGGGGTTAGTTGAAAACAATCCAGCCTTAGCTTTTACCATGTCCGATGCTGGTGGCGCAGAAAAAAGTAGAGACAGGGCCTTAGATCTAGATGAAATCAGCCGTATGTTCTCTGTACTGCGTTCTCAAGCACATACGTTCACCAGAGATAACTATTTAGCTTGTGCACTCTTGATAACTCTTGGCGTACGAAAGGGTGAATTAATCGCTGCACAGTGGCAAGAAATCGATTTTGATAATGAGGTTTGGCACTTACCCTCAGAGCGCAGTAAAACAGGCATCGCAATATCAATCCCTTTACCTGCAGATGTCATAGAGTGGCTAAACGAACTTAAAGTTAGATCTGCAGGATCAATCTACGTCTTCCCTTCACGTCGCGCGAGCGTCAGGCGTGGCTACATTTCTGACGATACGTTAAATCATGCTTTAGCTAAACTATTCGGCAAAAAAGTAGATAGCAACAAGCAGCCAACCAACAATCACTTTGAAGAGCAGGATGTCAATCACTTCGTTGTGCATGATTTACGACGTACCTGCCGAAGTTTATTAGCCTACCTTGGTGTCTCAAGCCATATTGCAGAGCGATGCCTCAACCATAAACTCAAGGGCGTAGAAGGTATATATAACCGACATGATTATATGGATGAGCGTAGAGAAGCTTTAGATAAATTAGCGGCCCTTATATCTCCTCTTATTAACCACACTGAAGACTAGTGCATCAAATTTAAGGCCTATAAAATGACTAAAAGAAAGGATCGTATTCACAGTTTAAGAGATCTTGACCCTAATGAGATACTACTGCATCAGACCTTAGATCTGATGGAAGCTGTTGGTATGCAAGTTCAAGTCGACTTTCTATGGGAATATATATATTCGCTAAAAGATAAATCCATAGAACGCTTCAGTGCCAACAATCGGACCCAGGATGAGCTTACAACAAAAAATCAAACCATAATTAAGCAAGAAGATGAAATTAAATCTCTTGGTACAAAAGCTAGGATTACATTAGCAATTGCAAATGAAGTAACAAAACGTAGGAAAGTTGAAAGTAACAAGAAATCGGAATCAGGCAAGTTAAGCGCCAATAGACACCGAAGTTTAGTGCAAGAAGTAGCCTCGGCAACTTTAGCCAAATATCCTTTTGTATCGAAGAGTGCCTTGGCTAAGGAGATTTATTTATACCTTGCTGATGAGTTTGAAAAGGAAATCCCATCAGAAGAAACCATACGCACTCATTGGCTTAAAGATGTATATAAAAGCTCAGATGTTAAACCAAAGGCAAAAAGTTACTTCAGGCTTGTTTTTAAATAGAATCTGCTACATACACTGAGCACATCAAGCGCTGCACATAAACGACTCCTCTTCTCAGCAATAATCCCTCCGTAAGTTAAATATAACAACCGGAGGACATATGTCACCCCAGCAAACTACGCAAGAAACAAAAATCGAAACCGATAGATTAATCCGCGAAAAAGAATGCGCTCACCGTACAACTTTATCTCGCCAACGCCGCTGGCAACTTGAGCACCTAGGTCAGTTTCCTAAACGAATACACTTAGGTGAAAGAACAGTTGCATGGCGACTCTCTGAAGTCATGGCCTGGATTGATGAAGTATCTGCTGACAGAAATAGCGAGGTTTGATCATGACAGGACTTATACAGAAAGTTGTTTATTCAGCCAATGGTCAATGGCCATCTATCTTCTCACGCTTAGGTATAGATGCTCCGAGTTCAGGTAAACATGGGCCATGTCCTGTATGCGGTGGCAAAGATAGATTTCACTTCGATAATAAAGGCGGCAAAGGTACATGGATTTGCCGTCAGTGTGACGACCAAAACTACGGAGACGGCTTAGACCTTGTAAGCAAGGTATTAAATATAACTCTATATAATGCGGCTAAAAAGGTTGCGGAGTTACTCAATGTAGAGCCATCCGATTTAACGGTCAATGAAGAAAACATGCAAGCGATTCAACTCAGTAGGCAGAGAAATATTGAAGCTAACAAACTTCGAGAACAACAAATATCAGCAGCTAAAAGAGCTGCTGATATTTGGGAAGAATCTATACCCGCCTCACCGAAACAGTTCTACTTAAGGTTTAAAAAAGTCAAACCTCACGGTATTAGGCAACTAGTAACTCCAGTACAAAATGGCAAAACTTGCTTCCCCATCGGGACCCTCGTTATTCCAATAAAAGATGATGAAAACAATCTGATAAGTCTGGAGTTTATTCATAATGGAAGGAAACACGGCTTAGCTGGTGGAATGAGAAAAAATGGCAGATTTATTATTGGAGATATTGAGTCTGCAAAACACATTTGGATCGTAGAGGGGTTCGCTACAGGGGCAACTATCCATGAACTGACAAATGAGCCAGTGGTGGTAGCGTTTACTGCAAATAATTTAATTCACGTAACTTCATCACTCCTCTATATGCGTGAAGTTACAATTTCGATTGCTGCAGATGATGACCCGGTGGGAATTAAGTTTGCGCGTTTAGCCGCTAGTGATAGTAATATTAGAATCAAAATCCCTCCTTTCAATCCAGAACATATGCTACCAGCAGATTCCAGTGAAAAGCGGGTACTAACTGATTGGAATGACTACTGCTCAATTTATGGTGAAAGACGCACTTTAGAGGCGTTAAACCTATGAAACAGCCACCTAATGAAAATGAATCAAGCCAGCAAAGAGCTGAATTACAGCATTTGACTAGCTACAACCCTACCATTCCCACCGGTGGCAGTGTAAGTGACAGAGTTTACAATGAAAATACCGAGGTTCCGTTGAGCGTAGAAGACAAATCAATATCGCCTAACCCCACCTCTACAATAACGGCTTCGGATAGAGATAGTAAAATTGCATCATTTATAGCCGAAGAACTTAACGGTATATATGCGATTAGTACCGAAGAGGCAGAGGTTTACCGCTGGGATAACTATGCTGGTTTTTGGGTACAAAACGGAACAAAAGCACAGAGCCTTGAAAATATTGTTTTCGAACAGCTAAAACAACATCTAGGGAGCGAGGGCTTTAACACCGGAAAAGTAAGCTCTGTAGCAGGTATGCTTCAATACACCTTGAAGAAAATGCCACAACCAAACACCAGTAACATAATCTTCAAAAATGGCATATTAGAACCTGTTAGTGGAACGTTTACTCCTCGCTTAGTAAAGAACCTATATGCAAGGTACAGCACTGGTGTTGACTACATTGAAACGGACGGTAGTGCCGATTTTTGTCCTGTATTCATCGACTACATTAATTTTATTAGTGGTAGTGACGACCCTAACACTTTACAACAGCGTTCAGCGAATAGGGTTAGAGTACTGAAAGCTGTTCTGGTCATGGTTTTACTAAGGAAGTATGACTGGCAACTTTTTGTAGAAGTAGTTGGTCCTGGTGGCACTGGTAAAAGCACATTTGCAACCATGATTAGTCTGCTGGTGGGGCTATCAAGTGTAAAAACCATTGAAGCTAAAGACCTGGAGGTACCCGAGCGTCGTGTAGATATTCTAAATGCTGCGCTTCTGTATTTACCTGATATGGAAACCTACCAAGGCGATGGCTCAGGCCTTAAAAAGATCACCGGTGGAGATCCAGTATCTTGTAGGCGGCTATACGGGCCATCATTTTCTGCGCATATCAGAGCCATCATACTCGCAGTAAATAACAGTCCAATGCGCTTTACTGATCAGGGTGGCGCTATATCACGCAGAAGAGTTTTAATACATTTAGGGCAGATAGTACCTAGTAATAAACAAGATCCTAATTTCAGCTCAAAATTAAGAAAAGAGGTACCCGCCATAATTCAGTACCTGAATGCATGGACACAAGAGATAGGTGGAATTGCTGAAGTCAGGAAAATCCTGATAGACGCAACCAATGGTGAAGATGCTAGAGATATATTGATAGATTCTGATCCTATGACAGGTTTTGCAAAAGATCTCCATTACTCTGATGAGGCGAAATGCCAAGTTGGTGGAGTCCCTAATGCTAAACAACCATCATCACCACAGCGATACCTGTTTCATGCTTACCTGAGATACTGTGAGTTTTATAACTATGAAACGCGAATTACTCAGAGAACGTTTAGCTCTGCATTTGAAGTAGCAGCGAAGAGGTTCGGTAAAGTCTGTAGGAGTAAAATAAATGGTAAGTCTATTTTTAAAGGCGTAGCTATCCACACAAACACCGATTCCCAACCTGAATGGATGCAATCGTAACCCAAAATTTCATTCCCACCTTCCTAAGGCTGCTGTCAGCATAATTCAGTAGGGAATGGTGGGGCTGTAGGGGTTGAACCACACTTTTATAAATTAACATATCTTAGTCACGATTATGTGTCTTTGAGAGGGCGTTATGATTAAAAAGAATAGAACTAACTGGCCTAAGACCAAAGCAAAGTGGGCTGATGAACATTTGAAAACGGGTATAACAATTAAAGACTTTTGCAAGAAAAAGCACATTAACTATAACACAGCAAGAAGGCATCTAACTGCGCAATACGCAGCAGATTACGCCGCTGCGCAAATAGAAATTAATCCTGATTATCAAATACTAATAAGACAGAAACTAAAATCAAGAAATCAAAATAATGAGAAACAACTACCTGTAAAACATCCAGGTGGAGCCCCATTAGGCAATCAAAACGCTCGAACCCATGGTTTCTACTCACGCTATATTAACCCAGAGTTCTTAGATGCTGTAGAGGGTCTGCAACGTGAGCAGGAGCTATTTGCTTTACAAGCACTGTACTTTGAATGCCTTGAGTATAGGCACCATATAAAACAAGAAATCACCCAGATTGAAACTCGAATAAGGGCCTCTAACGATAGCATCGAAGAGCTATCTCAGTTACTCATTGCTAACGACAAACGACTCGTTACAGCTGAGTCCCACTTACTAAAGATCCAACAGCAGATAGAAAGTCATCGCTTATCCATATTTAAAGAGGGGAAACTAGAGCAAGAAATAAGACTAAGGAAGCTCCAAGCTGATGCACTAGAGAAGCAGGCTAATCAGGGAGAAAAACACTTACTCAGCGACATTATCAGGGATATTCAAAATATGGGAGGAGATGGGTTTCTGCAGTAATACTCATCGGATACTTTAGAGCTAGGCTTTAATAAGGTAAGTCTTAGTCCTTTTCAGGTAGCGAAAAATTTCGCTGCTTTCCTATGTTAACAGCCTTATGCAAAAAGGCTGTTACTATATTAAATGAGAGCGATATATCTACAAATGTGTTGATCAACATCTCAATTATATCTACCCAATGAACAGAACTGTTTAACTAATAATCAGGTATGCCTTATAACTACTAAGTAGTTCACCCAATAAAGGTTAGAGAACTCAGCTAACTACATAAGAGCAGCTATGAACAACATTGTCTCAAAAATACACCAAGGACGCTACGACACTGAAAAGCAATTACTAACCTTGCGTGATAATGCACTCGACAGAAAGAGAAAAGATGTTCTCGATGCGGTAAACCAGCGTCTAAAAAAATGCTTTCCAAAAACCTATCAGCGCCTTGTGGGACCACTGAACGCAAGAATTAGAGATAAAAAGTTTAAGTGCTACTGTAATAACCCCAAGAGTCTTCATGAGATCTACAAGGACATCATCAGCAACAAAGTCCATTATCATGCATTAACCTGTGACGCATGTTGGCAAGAAGACTTAGCTAAGACATGGGGCTATTACGGCTGGGCAAGTAAACTGATTTCAGTACAAACATGGCAAGATCTATGTGATGAACGCGGCTGTGATAAATTTGCCTCATATTAATGCCTTAAATCGTAATAACTGAGCCTTTTTATAATAAGTATTGATCTACTCAATGTGATACGGTGAAAAATCATGCTAAGTTACAACACTTACTATTTGTAAATTTGTATGGTGAAGAATGCTCACTCAACTAGATAAAGAGTTACTTGAAAAGGCCGCAAAAACTTATGAGGAACTACAAGTTCCCATTGATGTTGCTATTAACGTTTTCTTGGCAAAATCTATTGAGCAAAAGGGCTTTCCATTCGCTGTATCCCTAGAAGGGGAACCAGATGACATTCAAAGTGACATAACCAACTCACAAATTACAGAGTCCATCAGAAGTATCATTCAGTCTGAGCTCCCTGCTAAAGAACTGCATAACCTAGCTCAATTAGAGTACAGCAAACACACCTTTGGTATTTCATTTCCTGTGATCAAAAAAGCCAAAAGCGAATCTTTAGAAGATATACGTATCGCAGTAAAAGACTCAAAAGGTAGAAACCGATACTCAACGACTAGAGTCGCAAGAGTTAACGGTCAGGTTTACGTGATTTGCACTCAATGGACAGACCGCCACCGCAGTGCTTTTGCCCGTTGGCAAAAGGTATGGGGCTAACTATGCATATTATTGATAATTTAAATAACCTTCTCGGTGACGATTTAAAATCAACCTTAAAGCCTGGTGCAAAACTGAAAGTAGCAGCCTCTTGTTTCTCAATATATGCCTATGAGGCATTAAAGGAAGAACTTGAACAGCTCGACTCTTTAGAATTTATCTTCACTTCTCCAACCTTTGTTGAGTCTGAAGTCTCTGACAAGTTTAAAAAAGAGAAGCGTGAGTTTCATATACCTAAAGAGCAACGGGAGCGTAGCTTTTATGGTACTGAATTCGAGATTCAGCTAAAAAATAAGCTAACTCAAAAAGCCATCGCTAAAGAGTGTTCTAACTGGATTATTAGAAAAGCAAAGTTTAGCTCCAATACCACGGGCTCACCTATGCAACAATTCGCTGGTGTTGAGAATAACGCTAAAGAGTCTATCTATATGCCTTTGCAAGGTTTTACCGCCGTTGATCTAGGCTATCAGCAAGGTAATGCCGTATCTAATATCGTTAACTGCATGGATGAACCAGCTACAACCAGCACATTTTTGGGGCTATTTAATCAAATATGGAGCGATCAAGACAAAGTTGAAGATGTCACGCAGCGGCTAATTGATCATATCTCTTCCGTCTACCAAGAAAACTCACCCGAACGCATCTACTTTCAGCTGCTTTATAATATTTTTAATGAGTTCCTAGAAGACATCAATGAAGACGTACTACCCAATGATAGAACGGGCTACCAAGACAGCCTTATTTGGAACAAGTTATTCAACTATCAAAGAGATGCTGCCACAGGCATCATAAATAAACTTGAGACTTTCAGTGGCTGCATCTTGGCAGACAGCGTAGGTTTAGGTAAAACTTTTACTGCATTGGCTGTAGTAAAGTACTACGAGCTCCGTAATAAATCAGTACTTGTTTTATGCCCTAAAAAACTCGCCGATAACTGGTTAAACTATAACCGTAACTTAGTCACTAACCCCTTTGTAAAAGATCGATTTAACTTTGACGTGCTTTGCCATACAGACCTTCAAAGAACATCTGGTGAATCATTTGGTATTCCAATGAACCGCATCAATTGGGGCAACTATGATCTAGTTGTTATTGATGAGTCCCACAACTTCAGAAATAACCAAGTGTATAAGGACAAAGAAACACGTTATCAGGCATTGATGAATAAGGTTATCCGTGCCGGAGTAAAAACCAAGGTTTTGATGCTTTCAGCAACTCCCGTGAATAATAAGTTTGCAGACCTAAGAAACCAGCTTGCACTGGCTTACGAAGGAGAATCTCACGTTCTGCAAGAGCAGGTTGGTACCCAGTACAGTATCGAGCAGATCTTTAAACGTGCTCAAAAATCATTTAATGACTGGGCAGACTTAGCACCAGAAGATAGAACGGCATCTCGATTACTTGACTCACTTGATTTTGACTTCTTTCAGCTACTTGATAGCGTAACGATTGCTCGCTCAAGAAAGCACATTCAGACTTTTTACGATACTTCCGATATAGGTCCATTCCCAGAAAGAATGAAACCAAAATCATTTCACCCACCACTGACAATGCGCACCGATGTTATTGGGTTTAATGACATATTTGAAGAGCTTTCCAAGCTAAAAATGGCTGTGTACGCTCCTATTAGCTACATACTGCCAAGCCGAATAACAAAGTATGAAGAGATGTACGATACCTCCGTAAGTGGCGGTAAAAGCACTCTACGTCAAGTCGATCGTGAAAAAGCGCTGCAGCGTCTTATGACAATCAACTTGTTAAAACGGTTAGAAAGCTCTGTTCATGCTTTTAAGCTAACCCTTAAAGGCTTGCATAAAACGTTAGCTACTGCGTTATCTAATATTGATTCATTTAAGCGAAGTGGATTAGATCAAGGCTTTAATGACAATGCTAATCAATATGATGGCGCCGATTGGGATGAGGACTTAGCTGATGTTGACGAACCGTTCTCAACGGGTGGAAAGGTAAAAATCAACTTAGCTGATATGGATCTTCCAGCATGGGAGCATCATCTAAGCAATGATCTCGAAGTCATTTCAGCATTACTCAATGAGATGCAAAAACTCACACCAGAGCATGACGCTAAACTACAACACTTAAAACAGCATATAAAAGATAAGTGGCGTACACCGTTAAACCCTGGCAATAAAAAAATACTTATCTTTACAGCCTTTGCCGATACAGCAGACTACCTATACGACAACTTGGCTAACGAGTTTCAAACAGACTTTGATATTCATACAGGAAAAGTAACAGGGAGTAGTGCGGCTAAATCAACCATAGGTAAAGGTTACGACTTTCAGAGTTTGCTAACGCTGTTTTCACCAAAATCAAAAGAGAAAACTCAGGTTTTACCTAATGAAGCTCTAGAGCTAGATCTGCTAATCGGCACCGACTGCATTTCCGAAGGCCAAAACTTACAAGATTGCGACTACTTAATTAACTACGATATCCATTGGAACCCCGTTCGTATTATTCAGCGCTTTGGTCGAGTGGACCGTATTGGCTCAACAAATGCGGCAATCCAGCTTGTTAACTATTGGCCCGATATCAGCCTAGATGAATACATTAACCTCAAAGAACGTGTAGAAAATCGTATGGTGATATCAGATATCACTGCCACAGGTGATGATAATGTCCTAAGCGCTGAAGCAAATGATGTCGCATATCGCAAAGAGCAATTAGCCAAGTTGCAAGAAGAAGTCATCGATCTTGAAGATGTAAAAACCGGTGTATCTATTACAGATCTGGGTCTTAATGAATTTCGCATGGACTTGCTTAATTACATCAAAAATAATGGTGACTTAAGCTCACAGCCCAATGGCATGCATACTGTAGTTGCAGCAAATCCAGAGATAGGGCTAGCACCTGGAGCAATCTTTGCACTCCGTAACCGTAATCACAGTGTCAACATTAACCAGCTCAACCGACTGCACCCATATTATCTTATCTATATGGCTGATAGTGGCGAGGTGATTATCAATCACATGCAGGTAAAACCACTGTTAGATCGCATCAGAGCAGCCTGTAAGGGCAAAACAGAACCTGAGGCTACAGTGTGTGAGCAGTTTAATCATGCAACTCAAGACGGCCGCAATATGCACTTCTATTCAGACCTACTAGATCAAGCAATTGCCTCTATGGTGGAAGTTAAAGCCAGTGGTGATTTAACAAGCCTCTTTGGTAACACTTCAACAACGGCGTTAACTAATGATATCTCAGGATTAGATGACTTTGAGCTCATAAACTTCATTGTAGTAAGAGCAAATAGCTCCCCTGCAAGTAGCAAAACTGAAGGGCCTTAAAGTGAGCTTTCAGCTTTTTACATTCCCAAGCAGCTGTGCACTAGGCAGTGACAAAAATGGTCAGAAACTCCCAAAAGAGACGATCTACCAGCAAGTCCAGCCAACAACAATAGTCAAACAGCTATTTGTAAAACAGATAGAACAGATCGTATGGCGTTATAAGCTATCTAGTGACACATTAAACTTAGCTGCGCATGAAGATGTTTCCGAAATACAAGTATTCGATATCTACCTGAAGCAAGATGTACCAGAGCCCGACCAGCAGATCTTTGAAACCCTTGATAAAGCAATACCCTCTCCTTTGCTTTATCGGGTATTCGACTCTAATAACAGTCGCCCAAAGATCAAATATGTAATGGCATACAAACGCAGTAATAAGCGTGACAGCGAGACTATGGTAGTAGAGCAGTATTTCCAGTCAAACTGGGTAGCAAGTACACCAGACAAAGCTTGCTCACTGCCAATGGTGTTGGATATTAAGGGGCTATATACAGCTCTTATCCGGAACCTAGTCACAGAGCCTGCGCTTGAAAATGAAAGCTTTCAAGAGCAACTTTCTCGTATTGAGCAGATTCGATTATTATCAGCAAAACTAGAAAAACTTCACACTCGATTAAGGAAAGAGAAGCAATTTAACCGTAAAGTTGAGCTAAACAAGCAAGCTAATCAGCTAAAAACTCAAGTCACAGCCCTAAGGTCGCATGACGCAAAATTGGAGCAAAAAAATGACTCAACTTACTAGTCAGCTTGGAGTGATACACAATAGCCGAAAACCTATTGCTACTGATGTATCAAGGGTGAGTAGAGTTAGTTCCCAAGGAAGATCTATGGCTATATATGGAAGTGAATGTACAAAGCAATATTACACAATAAATAGTAAAACATCGGCGCTTTCACTTGAAAAACCCATAAAAATGCCTATAATCAGCTCTAACAATACCCCTCCCGCTTCCTGCCTTTCTTTCGAGAATGGATACAGCGCACCGCGAGGGGTTACTCGTTTCTGGGCCTCTGGAAAATACTTTAATCAGGTAACATTGTGCGACCTACACACTAACTTAAGCATGGAGGTGTGTGTTGGCTAAAGCACCATCAATTCCCTTTAATAAACCACCATTAAGTTTCGCTGCTCAAGTTCAGAAGTTACAACTGCATGGTATGTTGGTGCCAGATATACAAAAGGCAGAATTTTATTTAAGCCAGCTAAATTATTACCGATTTGCTGCCTACTGTTTACCGTTTGAACAAAATCATGCGACTCATACTCTGTGCCAAGGTACCAGTTTTGATGATGTTCTTAACTTATACATTTTTGACCGTGAGCTAAGACTCTTGGTACTAGACGCTATTGAGCGTTTTGAGGTCTCTATAAGAACTCAAATGGCATATCATCTAAGTCATAATCACAATACTGCTCATCCACATTTGAACCCTATGCTATTTCATAATCCACTGACATACGGTGCTTCAGTTAATAAACTGGCTAGTGATGTAAAGTATAGTAAAGAAGATTTCATTAAACACCTAACATCTTGTTATGAAGAGCTTTTACCTCCAATCTGGGCATCTGTCGAGCTGATGACAATGGGACAACTTTCAAAATGGTATAGCAATATTGAGTCAAGAGCGGATAGAAGAAGCATCGCAAACGTTTACCAAATCGATGAAAAAATTTTGACCTCATTCTGCCAGCATTTAACACACGTACGTAACTATAGCGCTCACCATGCCAGATTATGGAACCGTGGCTTCACCTTAACAATGACAGTTCCTCGGCGAGGACCAAAAGACTTAGTTGCAGGGCTGGATAGCTCTCAACAACAAGGTCGTGCCCAACGAAAGATCTACAACACTTTAGTGATGTTGATTCACCTGATGAACGTCATGAACCCAGGTCACCACTGGAAGCAAAGGCTAATTGATCTAATCCAGAACCACCAAATAGATACTAGTAAAATGGGGTTCCCTGCAGACTGGCAACAACGTCAAATCTGGCAATAGCTTTTAAAGCGACTAAAGCAATATCAAACAATCTAGGCTTGCCCCCGATACAGGCAGCTTAATAACAGAATTTAAAACGAATTAAGAAACTCTTAAAGCTTAAGAGAAAGAGGCAGAACAACAGATGGACCAACTAAAAATGCATAGCCCAAACCTGGTTGACCAGAATATTGACAAGTTAGCTCAGCTGTTTCCAAGTTGTGTAACCGAGTCCCGTGGAGAGGATGGCAAGCTAAAGAAAGCCATCGATTTTGACTTACTCAAGCAAGAACTATCTCGTAACATAGTCGAAGGCCCGCAAGAGCGTTATCAGCTTAACTGGCCAGGAAAGCGCGAAGCCCTGCTAACAGCCAATGCCCCTATTGCTAAAACCCTACGCCCCTGCCGCGAAGAGAGTGTTGACTTTGATACCACAGAGAACCTGTTTCTCGAAGGTGACAACCTAGATGCATTGAAATTGCTGCAAGAGACCTACCTTGGCAAGGTGAAGATGATCTATATCGATCCACCTTACAATACTGGCAATGACTTTATTTATAAAGATGATTTCGCGGAGAATATCGACTCATACGCTGAACGTTCCAATCAAAAAGATGAAGAGGGGAATCGTTTAATCGCAAATACTGAATCGAATGGGCGATTTCATTCAGATTGGACATCAATGATTTTCTCAAGACTGAAACTAGCACACAATTTATTATCCGAAGACGGTGTTTTGTTTATGTCAATTGGACAGGAAGAGGTTTCGACTTCTTGCCAATTATTAAATGAAATTTTTGGTGAAAATAATTTCATAACTATCATTTCTAGAGTAATGAAAACTGGCGGACAAAAGGGAGTTCATTTCTCTCCATGTGTTGATTATATACTTGTTTATGCAAAAGAGATTGAAAAGCTAAATCAATTCAGAGAAGAGATAAGTCAGAATGTAATTGATAAGGTATACACTAAAGAATGTACTGATGGGCCTAGAAAAGGAGAAAAGTACCGTTCTATGGGGTTGTATCAGGCCATGCTAGATAAGCGAGCTAATCAACGATATTTTATCGAGTGCCCTGACGGTACTTTTGTCATACCACCGGGTGATTCAATGCCTACATCTTCAATTGATGGAGCTAAGATTACTCCATTAGATGGCGATGGTGTATGGAGGTGGACGCATGAACGCTTTGCTAAAGAAAGAGCTGCTGGCAATGTAGAATTTATTAAATCTGACAGAACATCCTTAATGACTAGTGAAGGGACAAAAGCCAACTGGAATGTGTACTATCGTATTTGGCTAAAAGATCGAATGAGAGATGGTCAGCTACCAGGAAATATTACTGAAAAATTTCAGAGTAGACACAGCTCTGCAGAGTTAAAAGATCTTGGGATCCCCTTTGACTTCCCTAAACCGACAAGCTTAATAAAATATTTAATGACGTTAGTTTCCATTGATAATGATGACATCGTATTAGACTTCTTTGCAGGCTCAGGCACGACAGCACATGCATCCATAGAATATGCCATTGATAACAGTTGCTCAAATCGATTTATATGTGTGCAATTACGTGAAGAAACAGATAAGAAATCATCTGAGTTTAAAGAGGGATATTTCGCAATATCAGATATATCAAAAGAGCGTATTCGCCGTGCAGGTCAAAAAATCCTAACTGACAATGCAGATAAAGACGGTATTGAGCAGTTAGACGTTGGCTTTAGGGTATTAAAAGTCGATAGCTCCAACATGGCCGAGGTTTACTACAAGCCTGATGCTATATCTCAAACAGATCTATTTTCTCAAGTGGATAATGTCAAAGAGGATCGCACCGAAGAAGACCTACTTTTCCAAGTGATGTTAGACTGGGGTGTCGATTTAAGCCTGCCCATTAAACGTGAAACCATTGACGGTAAAGCAGTATTTTATGTTGCAGACAACGCCTTAGTTGCCTGCTTCGACAAAAATGCAGGTATCACTGAAGCCTTTGTAAAAACACTTGCTAAAAATGCACCTATGCGCCTTGTCTTCCGTGATGCAGGCTTTGCCTCAGACAGCGCCAAGATCAATGTTGAGCAAGTGCTTAAGCAGCTTTCCCCACATACAGATGTGAAATCAATATAGGAGTGGGGATAATGACAAATTTTATCGGACTCAAATTTGCACGCACATTAGTGCGCCCGAAGGGTTGGATACAGAGAGGTATCCAATGAAGCTTAAGTTTAAACATCAAGCTTACCAAGCGGATTCTGTTCAAGCAGTCGTTGATTGCTTTAAGGGACAGCTCCCTAATGATTCTGCTAGCCGCTATAAGATGGACCCAGGCCTTGCTAAACAAGATCATGCTGGTGCGCGCCAGCAAAGTGCAGCGTTCGATGAAAATGCCTTTAAAAACGCTGATATCCAGCTCTCAGCGGAGCAGCTATTAACGAACCTTCATCAGGTGCAGCGCCATCAAAATATTGAGACGAAACCATCTCTTAGTCAGTTTCTAGATCTTAAAGGTAAAGTTCTACCGAAAACCTACCAACCAGGGGCAGCGCTTAATCTAGACATTGAGATGGAAACGGGTACAGGTAAAACCTACTGCTATGTAAAGTCTATCTTTGAGTTAAACAAACTGTATGGCTGGAGCAAGTTCATCATTGTGGTGCCAAGCATTGCGATTCGTGAAGGTGTACATAAATCACTTGAGATCACCGCTGAACACTTTTTAGAGGATTACGGTAAACGTGCACGCTTTTTTACCTATAACTCTAAACAACTGCACCAGCTAGAAAGCTTTTCATCCGACGGCGGCATTAATGTGATGATCATTAACGTTCAGGCGTTTAATGCTCGTGGTAAAGATGCACGTCGTATTTATGAAGAACTAGATGACTTTCAAAGTCGTCGCCCTATCGATGTCATTAAGGCTAACCGCCCAGTAATGATTTTGGATGAACCACAAAAAATGGAGGGTAAAAAGACCCTTGAGTCTTTTGCTGAGTTTAATCCACTGTTTATCATTCGTTATTCTGCTACGCATAAAACCGATCACAACAAGGTGTATCGTTTAGATGCACTCGATGCCTACAACCAGAAGCTTGTTAAAAAAATTGGCGTCCGCGGCATTACAACTAAAGGTTTGTCAGGTACTAATGCCTACCTATACCTTGAAAACATTGAAATATCACCAAGTAAGCCCCCCATAGCTCGCCTCGACTTTGAGCTAAAGCTTAAATCTGGAGCTATCAAACGCATCATGCGTAAGATGAGCAAAGGGGATAACTTGTATGACCTTTCTGATGGCCTAGAGCAATATAAAGACAACTTTGTCATCTCTGACATCAATGCAAATACCGACACTATTAGCTTCTTAAATGGCACAGAGTTACATGTTGGTGAAGCCTGTGGTGATGTAAATGAAGCAGCTCTACGTAGAATGCAAATCCGTGAAGCAGTTAAAGCACACCTAGATAAAGAGATACGCTTATTTGATAAGGGCATCAAAGTACTGAGTCTGTTTTTTATTGATGAAGTGGCCAAGTACAGAGATTACAGCGCTGAAGATGAAAAAGGTGAATATGCACGTGTATTTGAAGAGGAGTACAACAATTTAGTGCAGGAGTATATGCCGCTAGCAACTGAGCACGGTGATACACCCTATGCTAAGTACCTCAAACGTGATGCAGCTACACAAGTTCATAAGGGCTACTTTTCGATTGATAAAAAATCTAACCGATTAATCGACCCTAAATTTAAGACTCGTGGCGATGATGCTGGCTTAGCCAATGATGAAAACGCTACCGCCGCCTATGACTTAATCTTAAAGCATAAAGAACGCTTATTGAGCTTTGAAGAGCCAACACGGTTTATCTTCTCCCACTCAGCCCTACGAGAGGGTTGGGATAACCCTAACGTATTTGTAATTTGTACGCTCAAGCACAGTGACAACACCATCTCAAGACGCCAAGAAGTTGGCCGTGGGTTACGTTTGGCCGTTGACCAAACGGGCGAGCGTATCGACCATCCATCAATTGTCCATGAGGTTAACCATTTAACGGTTGTTGCGAGTGAGAGCTATAAAGATTTCGTTAGCGCCCTTCAGCGAGATATTAGTGAATCATTATCAGCACGACCAAAAGTGGCTGATGAGAAATATTTCACTGGAAAAGTTTTTGTAACCACTGATGGCGATGTAGAGGTTACTGCAGACTTAGCTAAGCAGATCTACCGTTACTTGCTTAAAAATGATTATAGCGATGATAACGACCGTATTACTGATGAATATCATCAAGCTAAACGCGATGATCAATTAGCAAGCCTACCTGACGGTTTGCAGCCCTATGCTGAACAGGTATTTCAGCTTATTGACTCCGTTTACTCTAGTGCGCAGATGCCTGAGATTAATGATGACCGAAAAGCTAAGCTTAACTCATTAAACCAAAACTTCGACAAAAAGGAGTTTCAGGAGTTATGGGCCAGAATAAATCACAAAGCTATTTATAACGTTGAATTTGACTCACAAGAGCTGATAAAGAATGCGATTCCTGTCCTAGACGAAAAGTTAAGGGTAGAACGGCTGCAGTTTGATATTGTGCGCGGTGAACAAGTTGATAATGTGGATGCTGAGCAGGTTAAGTCTGGTCAAAGCTTCAAAATTAAAGAATCGGAAACGCCAGAATATACAGCTTCTATCAACTCCAGCGTTACTTATGATCTACTAGGCAAAGTTGCTGAAGATACAAAGCTAAAACGACATACAGTTGCGCAGATTTTAGCTGGCATTGGTGCTCATGTATTCGAGCAATTTCAGCATAACCCAGAAGACTTTATTGCCAGAACAGTATCACTGATTAATGAGCAAAAAGCGGCTATGGTCATTGAGCACCTTGCATATGACACGCTCGAAGATAAGTTCAATGCAGATATATTCACTGTGAATCAAAAGCAAGACTTCTCAAATGCAGGCTATCCATTAGAGCGGCATATTTACGACTATGTGGTTACAGACTCAAAAACTGAACGAAAGTTTGTTCAAGAGTTAGATACTGCAAAAGATAAAATCAGCGTATATGCCAAGCTACCAAGTGGCTTCTTTATCCCAACCCCTGTTGGCAACTACAACCCCGACTGGGCCATCGCATTTGTAGAGGGGTCAGTTAAGCATGTCTACTTCGTAGCTGAAACTAAAGGCTCGATGCAGTCAATGCAATTAAAAGGCACTGAACTGGCAAAAATCGACTGTGCTAAACGCTTTTTTGAAACCGTGAACAAAAAGTTCGCCAAAGATAAAGTTAAGTATGATGTAGTCAAAAACTACGATGATTTAAAGCGCTTGGTTATGTAGATAAGAAGATAAGATTAAAGCGCAGTTTATATTTCAGCTTTACTCTTATCGGTCTATTTAGATTAAATACCAATCTAATAGAGGTGACACTATCACCCTTGATTAAAGCTGCACAACGTAAAATTAATGGTACCAGAAATGGTACCATTAATTTTAATCGATAACTATTTTAAACAGTAAGGCACTTATTAATATAGATTATTCACAATCAAACCACATTCAGATCCAAAACGTTGAATAATCACCTCCTGTTTGCAATTAAGCCCAGCACTGCTGGGCTTTTGTTTATCTACGGCTAAATTACGTTAAGACGAGTCTAGAGCCCAATATCAATACTAATCAACGATAGGTTGCAACCAATCTCCAACAGCTTGTATTGGTTGATGCCTCTGCTCTACCCATGCCACCCAGGCGAGTTTTTTTGCGCTGTTGATATACTTGCTTTCAATGACAACTTCACCAACAAAAGATTGTGGATGCTGCTTTTCAGGCTCAAATTCTTGATGCTCAAGCACGGTAAAGTCATGCTCTAGCAGCTTATTGCGATTCTCCCCTCGAGTGACTTTGGTTTGTAGCCCTGCAGCGACTAACGCTAGGTGTAGACTCAGTGGCACATCATTGCCGGTTTGGTTGTTAAAATGAGCCTTGAGCTGATTATCTTTTATGTTAACCGACAAAATGCCAACCTCAGCTTGTGGTTTGCTAAGTACATCACCGAGTTTACGCTCAAACCATCCACGCCACTCTTGGCCATTAATCACAAACTGAGGGGTATAAACTTGGCCTGTATGTTTGGCATTGAGGTGATCATATTGCCGTTGGCTAAAAGCATGTTTGCCGTAGGGGTCTTTCCAGCCTATATAGTTCCAATAAGTCACATGAAACGCTAACGGAAAGTATTTGTCCCAAAGCTCGGTCTGTTTACTAAAGGCTGATAGCCAAGTTTCGGCCGGTGGACAGCTGCTACAACCTTGAGAAGTATATAGCTCAATAAAGTAGGGCTTGTTGACTGTGCTTTGTTTGTCAAAGTCAGTGATGGTTTGTGCATAGACGTTGACTGAAAACAGCAAAAAACAGAGCATCGTAAAGCGTATAAATTTGGCTAACATAAACTGATACCGAGTGGGCTTTTTAAAATAGACCCTACTAAGCCAAAAAATCATTCATCAACCAAGGAGGCTGTATGCAGCAATATCAACTTATAAATTGTCATTGTCATGACTATTTAGAACTTGCTTGTATGCGAGGTTATTGTTTGCTGTTAGAGCTAAAGCAGCGCGCGGATCTGACCGCTATAGCCATTACGCTTGAAACTCACAGCGACAAAACCGAATGGCTAATTGTTGATAATAACGGTACACAAGAGAGCATTCGGTTAGATCAGATAGTTGCCATAACACCAACCGACAGTGGCGCTAGTTTCCAGCGTGTTAAGATTGCTAGTTAGCTGCAACTGGCAGCTGTTTCGGGCTAGTTTTATGATAAAGCCCTAACATCAATAACGCACAAAGCAGTACTGCTAACCAACTCCACAAAGTTGCTATACCTAGGTTAATTAACTGAAAACCGACAAGGGCACTTAACGCAGCAATTATTGCAAATGGAAGTTGAGTGACAACATGAGCGTGAGGCTGACAACCAGAACTGGTCGCACTGATGACGCTGGTATCGGATATTGGTGAACAATGGTCGCCAAAGACTGAGCCCGCCATCACCGCACTCAATACCGGTAACATCAAAGCCTGATCCACAGCCACAGCGATTTCAGCACCGATAGGGATCATAATCGCAAAGGTGCCCCAGCTTGAGCCTGTAGTAAATGCCATGATTGCACAGAGCAAAAAGGTACCAGCAACGACTACATTGCTAGAAATAAACTGCTCTGCCCAACTCGCCAGCAGCTTGGCTACACCTAAGTCGCCGATAACAGCGCCTATCATCCAGGTAAACAGCAAAATGGCAATTGCAAAGCTAATAACCCTAACCCCTGCCAGCATATCTACAGCCAGTAATGCTGCCGTTCGTCCCGATAATTTGAGCATCAGCAAGGCTATGCTTGTAGCTAGAATACAGGCATCGCGCATCGCTGTACCAATATCAGCAGAGGTGATCCAGTCGGTGATATCCATTGATGGCGAATTAGACGCACCTGACCATAAAGTAAAGCCGACCGACGCTAACAGCAGACTTGCCATCGGCACACCTAATAGCCATGGGCTGCCAGCGTCCACTTCCTCTATTGCTTGATCTTCTTCTGCGGTATAACCAAAGCCAATACCAAACCAGGCAATGAGTAACGACAACACAATAACGGTAATGGCATAAAAATTGAGCTTTGCTATTTCGATAAAGGATTCCAGTGGCGACATTGGCAATAGGGCTATTCCAGCCAGAATAGCCATCACATACGGACCCCAGCTTGAAAAAGGCAACAGCGCGCATAAGGGTGATGCGTTTGAATCAACAAGATAAGCAATCTGCTCTTTACTCATGTTATAGCGCTGACTCAAAGGCTGACAAACATGGCCAACTGCCAAGCAACTAAAGATGCCGTCAATAAACACCACCCACCCCAGCAGTACCACCCCGACACGCGCCTGACGGCCACTCTGAATTCGATGATATAGCCAGTCAGCAAATGATTTTACCGCACCACCTCTGGCTAGTAGCTGAGTCATCATGCCGAGTAAAACCATCGCAGCCAATACGTTTAAATGCCAAGCTTGCCACTGCCCATCAGCATAAAGCTGCATCCAGGCTGTATCCGCTAAATACTCCGCCGTATTAAGTGGATTAAATTCGCTGAGAATAAGCGCACCTGAAACAATACCTACGCCTAAAGCAACCAAGGTACGCCTTAAAACCAAAGCCAACACTAAAGTTAATAACAATGGGGTAAGCATTAAGATATTGGCCAGCATGGCTGCAATTCCTATAGAAATAATGAGAAGAATACTAACGACTTAGTAACAAGTACAAAAAAAAGCCAATCTCACGACTTTTATCATAAGATTTTGGTCCATTTAGCATAATTAACTATTCACTAAGACCCCGTCACTGCTAGAATCGGGCTATCATCATGCTACCAAAGGGACTCCTCATGAGCCTTGAACTATTGTCGAAATTGGAAACAAAAATCCAAGCTGCACTTGAAACCATCGAGCTACTAAAAATGGAGCTTGAAGAAGAGAAACAGACGAGTACGAGTTTGACAGAACAAAACCAACACTTACAGCAAGAATTGAATTCTTGGAATGAAAAAGTAACAGGTTTAGTAGGTTTACTTAACGAAGAGGTTAGCTAACCTCTTCGGTAAGTTGACGTAATCGTTATTTTTGCAGTCGTGTCGCTAATGTACATAGCGACACCTGCGAAAATGATTACTGAGATTAACTAAGTAGAGTTGTGCCGCTCAGCCTCAATCTTTAGGCCTTACAAAAAATCATATAAAACTTTAACCGACTAATTGGTGCAGCCACTCAGGCTATGCGGTTTCCATTTCACTATTTTGCGACTCAATTAATTCATTGAGCTCCAATATAGCTTGCTTAACTTTAGGTAAGCTCTTCCTTGGCAATAAAAATCGTCCTTTATCAAATTCAATTCGACCTAGGTCTTTAACCCAGATCACCCCAGTTAGAAAAATGCGCGCATGCTTTACAATGAGTTTAGGTGCATAGACAGGAAAAACTCTCACAAGACCTCCCGACAACTTTTGATTGTTGTTATATGTTTTAGTTGGACAGGTGTTTTACCATGAGAGTTTCATGAGATCGAAAATAAAATTGTAAATATTTGAATCAATTTTATACAAGTTGTAAATTCTTTTTGCCAATCAGTCACCTAAATAGAAACAATAATAAATTGCCACTTGCCAATTTTTTGACACCCTGTTACCGTTTAATAGTTACTCAGGGTAACGTTGAGCTATATAGCTCCGTAGCCGTGCTTCTTGCGACCAGGAAGCGCGGTTTTTTTATGCCTGAAAAAAGACATAAAAAAGGAGCCGTTAGGCTCCTTGATGGTGACGCGACTAAACTTACTTCATTGTAGTGAGGTAGTAAGCAATATCGAGTAATTCGTCGTAAGACTTGATAGCACCCGTTTCTACGCGGTACTTGCCATTTACCACAAGCGCTGGAACACCTGAGATCTTAGCATTTTGGGTTGCACGCTTCATTTGCGACATTTGTGCATTGACCATGAAAGAGTTAGCTGCAGCGTCAAATGCTTTACCATCTACGCCATTCGCCACAAATATCGCTTTGACATCATCACGGTTAGTGAAGTGCTGCTTCTTGTCGTGGATCGCTGAGAAAATTGCTGTTTCCATTTTCTCATCAACTTTTAGTTGATGCGCAACAGCAAAAGCACGAGACATCTCCACACCCATATTGCCATTAATAAAATCAACGTGGTTTTGTTTAAAAGTCACACCTTCAGGCAAACCTGCTTTAATTTTTGGCACTTCTGATTTAGCGAAGTTGTAGCAATGAGGGCAATAGAAAGAGAAAAACTCAGTAATTTCAGGCTTAGCAGTTGCAGGGCCTTGATTAACTACCGTGTAATGCACGCCTTCTTTATAATCTGCAGCCATTGCAGCCATAGGGGCAACTAAAAATGCTAATGCGACCAGTAATGCTTTTTTCATGTAAATTCCTTGATGATGCTTCACGCACCTTTAATAATTTCACCATAACATAATGCCCTTTTGAGTCGACCTCAAGCGCATAAGTTCATTTTTCTGTTACAAAATGAGAGTCATCACAGAATTTTTAGATACTCTCAACTATCCAGTTTCAAACTAATACTGGGGTATTAAGCTCAGTGGCGGCTCATCAAGTGCAGCCAACTGTTCTTTGAAGGCAAGTATTTGCTGCTCCCAATATTTATCTTCTGCAAACCATGGGAAATTCATTGGAAATGCTGGGTCTGCCCAGCGTCGACTTAACCATGCGTTGTAATGCAGCATGCGCATAGCACGTAAAGGTTCGATAAGTTGTAACTCACGAGTATCGAACTCACAAAACTCCTCATAAGCTTCTAGCAGTACTTCTAACTGTAAAATCTGCTGTGGCCTATCTCCCGCAAGCATCATCCATAGATCCTGCACTGCAGGTCCCATCTTGGCGTCGTCCAAATCAACAAAACCAGGGCCATCTGGTGTCCACAATATATTGCTCGGATGTAGATCACCATGCAGTCGGATATTGGTGTAATCTTCAGGCTGCCACATTGCACTGGCTTTTTCGAGGATCTGCTCTACTACTGTAAAATAAGGCAACGCCAAACCAGAGGGTATATGACCCGATTCTTTTAGCCATTTTAATGACTCATCACCCAATAGTTGTGGTGACAAAGTATCACGGTAGATAAAATCAGCTTGCTTAGAGAACTGATGGATACGGCCGATGAATCGCCCTACAGATTCTAACTGATCTAAATTATCAACCTCAAAAGCACGACCGCCGATTGAGGGAAACAGCGCAAACCGAAATCCTTGATACTCATGTAATGAACGCCCATCAATGATCACTGGGGTCGCAATAGGCACTTCTTGTTCAGTCAATGCAGCAGAGAAATCATGCTCCTCTTGGATCTGCTGATTACTCCAGCGCTCAGGGCGATAAAACTTAACCACATAGCGTTGCCCTCTATCACAGCGAAATTGATAGACACGGTTTTCGTAACTATTGAGTGCGAGTAAACCTGTTTCAGGATAAATACCTAAGGTTTCGATAGCAGTTAATATTAGATCGGGCGTTAATGCTTGGTAGTGAAATGCCGATTCTTCATCTGCTGCTGTGATGATTATTTTACTGGGTTGTTCTCGGTTCATTTTCTATGCTCTAACGATTAGGGACTGTAGATCTTGGGCGGTTGTTATTGCCGCAGTTTATTGGCTACTAAAACAAGGCAGAGTTACAGCGCTAAATATGGCTTCATCAATTCGGCTAAATAGACTAATACATCAAACTCATCTTCTCGGTCGGTAGATAGCCAACAAATATCACCATAAAATTCATAATGCAGCTGCAAGTGTGAGCCTTCAAACTCCAATAACCATTGATGCCTGTCTGCACCCCACTGTTTCTCAACCACTCGGCAATCAATCGCTTGCGCAAATGGCTCTGCAAATTGATCAAACTGTTCAAAATCGATATCGGCCTGCACCGATAAACTTAAGGTTGGTCGATCTAATTTAATAGCATTTAATTTCATCTATTACACTCTTGTCCTGCATTTTTGCTGCTAGCGATGGCACTCACTTATTGCTTAGGCGAGACTAAATTTTGACAGATTAAGCTCTTGCCTTCAGCCACACATAGGTGACCACAAAGGTAATCTGGATGACTGTCATCGCTCAATCGCAGTAAACCTTTGCCCTTGGCATGGCACTGCTCAATTGACGCATAGTAGCCACTAATGAAATCTCCTGATTGCTCGGCACTCGGTTTAGTGGCTGCATCAGGATAGTAAAGTAATGTCCACTCGGGAGAATCGGTACAAGCTGTTAAGCCAAGAGTTATAAAAGTAATCAAGCATACTAAGCGTAATTTCATACCAAAGATCCTATCAATAAAAAAGGCGAACAGATGTTCGCCTTTTAGTAAGCAACTTAAGCCCATTCTACACCGCTTCGGTGATAATTGATGAACTTTACTGTGATTACATTATTTATTTGCTTTGGCTTTTGCCTTTTCAATACGCGTAATACGTCCTTCAAAGCCGGTAACCGTTCCGTCACTCACGCCCTGTTTTATTGCCGTATTACAAATGGCGATAGCCGCATCGAATTCGCCATTGTCATTTAGGAGTGTCGACATATGCATTAGCCCTATACCTTTCACGTCAGTTTTGGCTTCAGCGAGGTAGCGAGTAAACAGACTAACGTATTGTTCAGCAAGACTGGCGCCATATGCAACGTACTCACTCTGTTTACGCTGCTTATAACACTCAGCAACTGCGGCAGACATTGCGGTATATTCAGCAAGGGTATCTGTAGCTTCAGCGGTGTCGGAAACGGCTTTAGATAACTTAGCGTTAGCCCAAGTTAAATCCGTAGTGCCGGCTTTTGGCTCTGGCTCTGGCTCTG
>NZ_JBFRIY010000036.1:0-109403 GCF_041468565.1 Shewanella sp. 10N.286.54.B9 | reverse complement strand
GCTCTGGCTCTGGCTCTGGCATGATTTCAAGCACCTCCCCTTCAATATCAAGCTTTTTATCAAAGCTGACACCTTCATCTGACGGAGTTGACACGTCACTATCTGCCGTTGGAGTAATATCTTTTACTTCAGCTTCTAGCGCCTCTTTGGCAGCCTCTTCCTGCTGAGCTTTTTGTTCTTGTTCTTCATTTGCTAATCGTTGAGTACGCTTATAGAGATAAACGCCAATCAGGATAAGCAAAAGTATGGCAATAATTTTCATTGTATTCCACCAGTGGTTGGCCAGCGACTCAATCTGTGAGTCTGTTTAAGCATGTCAAATTGCATAAAAATGGAACGTTATTATTAATCTATTCTCTTTCCTAAAATCAAGTATTTATACCTATTTTTTAGTCGGGTATCAAAAATAGTGCACTATATCGACCAATTTAGTCAAAACGAGCGGCTTAAATCGGCTGAAATAGTTCACTGATAAAATGACAAGATCGCGCTAAAGGGAGCTTTAAAGCGCTATTTTGTGCGCACCTTCAAACTTTAATACATGAGTTTTGTTTGTCGCTTAGTTGGGTTTTATGATGGTAATAACCCAGTAGCTTACTAAGGTATAAAATGGCTTTTGAACAACTTTTAACTGGCAAATTACTTAGCGAGTTTAAAACCATCTCTGCAATGGTTGATATCTATTGCAAAGCACATCATAAAAGCGCTGATGGGGACGTTTGCCAGGACTGCCAAGCATTCAAAGAATACGCTCATACGCGCCTTGACCGATGCCCATATGGACAAGATAAGCCAACCTGTAATAAATGCCCGGTACATTGCTACAAACCACATATGAAACAAAAAGCTCGCGAGATAATGATCTTTGCAGGACCTAGAATGTTACTGCCACATCCTATAATGGCAATTAGACATTTACTCTCAGAGCGTAAAGATGCGCCAGGTAAGCCACCCGCAGAATCTTCAAATAGACACCTTCGAATTAAAGTGAAATCAGAAAGCTAGCCCAACTGCCCGCAGCTTTGACTAACTCTTAAGGCTGCAGCCAACATCTCTATCTAGTTCATTATATTTATAAAACCTCCTTAAGCGCCCGATACAGCCAAATAGTGTCATGGGCTTTCTTGTCGTATCTAAGATTCACTACTAGACTTTCGGAAAGTAAACGGACTTATTTGAACAGCGCTGCAACATTAAACTTGCATGCTGGGAACAATCAGCATGGAGGCTGCAGCTTTGACGAAAGAGATCCTGCTCGTAGAAGACAATAAGGTCATGTTGTTGATGATGTCGCAGATGTTGTCTTCGCGTGGGTATCGAGTCGTGACAGCTAAGCACGGCTTAGATGCACTGTCACAGCTAGAATCACACCCTAATATTCAGCTTGTTCTTAGCGACTGGATGATGCCAGAACTAAACGGCATCGAACTCTGTTACCAGCTAAAATCTCCCGAGTATGGCCGCTACATCTTCTTCGTTCTACTTTCTGGCCGAGATGACAAAGAGTCAATAGTGGAAGGTATCAATGCTGGCGCAAATGATTTTGTCGCAAAAGATACCAATATCAATGAACTTGATGCCAGGCTAAAAGCTGGCTTTAGAACACTTGAGTTACACAATCAGCTGGTAGCTAAAAATATCGAACTCGATCGTGCCTACGCCACCATTAAGCAAGATTTAGAATCGGCAAGCGAACTTATCCAGCGCATGCTGCCGAATCAAACGAGCTTTAAAGGCGTTGAGATTAATTACACTCATATTCCCAGCGCACAAATTGGTGGTGACATGTTGGGCTGCATGCAACTCGATGAAGAGCACATAGCCGTTTATCTGTTTGATGTCGCTGGGCATGGTGTTGCCTCAGCGCTTATGTCATTTTCAGTTCAGCAAAGTATCAGCTCAAACTCTGGCACCACCTCCAATGTCAAACGCAAGAAGGATACAGACCCCTTTTATAGCCTTATCGAACCTAGTGAAGTCATCTCCCACCTCAACCAAAGCTATATCAGCCAAGATCAAAATAACCTGTATTTCACTATGGTATATGCAGTTTTAAATACCAAAACGGGTTTACTCACTTATGCTTTTGCTGGCCACCCACCGATGATTTGGCTGCAAAAATCAAACAATAATAGTGTCTTCATTGAGCAAGATAGCTTTGTCGCTGGCATGTTTGACTTTGCAGAGTATAAAACAGAGCAAGTACAACTTAAGCCAGGTGATCGCGTACTCCTATATTCCGACGGTATTACAGAAGCCGAAGATCAACAGAAGAACCAATACTCAGAAGTGGGCTTGAAGCAACTTGTTCTAACCCAAAGCAGTAAACCAAGAGATCAGCAAACCGACAGCATCGTCCAAGCCGTTAAAGCTTGGGCTGGCATAACACAGTTCGATGATGATATCAGCCTGCTTGCCCTTGAGTGGCAAGGCGAATAGAGAGGAAATACTATGCAATTCGATATTATAGAAAAAGGCCAGTACACCATAGTTCAAATCAATGAAGGTCGCTTTGATGCCAAACTAGCTCCTGCATTTAGAGAGCAACTAGAGCAAATCAAAGGCAATATTCGTGACCACTTAGTACTAGATTTAGGACAAGTACGCTTTATGGATAGCAGTGGACTCGGGGCGGTAATGGGCGCTTATAAAATGCTGCGCAATACCAAAATAAGTATTGTTAACCCACAAAAGCCCGTCACGGATCTACTCAAACTAACCCGTATGGACAAACTAATTCTCAGCCACCCAACAATTGAAGATGCACTGGCTCCAACCGCTTAAAGAGGTAGATGTTATGAAAGGAATGATCTTAGCTGCAGGGAAAGGCACACGTATTAAGCCGATATCGTACGCAATTCCAAAACCAATGGTGCCTATTTTGGGGAAACCGGTAATGGAATCGATGATCCAGTTATTCGCCAAAAGCGGGATTGACAAAATAGTTATAAATACCAGTCATTTAGCAGAAATTATTGAGAACTATTTTGGCGATGGCCACCATTTCAATGTGCAGCTCTCCTATTCATATGAGGCGACTGAGGTTGACGGGAAATTTGTTAGCCAAGCACTAGGCTCTGCCGGTGGCATGCGCAAAGTCCAAGATTTTTCCGGTTTCTTTGACGAGACATTCGTGGTGGTTTGCGGTGATGCTTGGATAGATCTCGATCTTAAAGCAGCGGTAGAACACCACAAGAAACACGGTGGCTTGGCCACGATTATCACCCGGGAAGTGCCTTCCTCAGAAGTCAGTAAGTATGGAGTGGTGGTCACCGATAAGTATGAGCAAGTCGTCAGTTTCCAAGAGAAACCGCTGGAATCTGAAGCGCTTTCCAATAAGATCAATACTGGAATTTATATCTTCGAACCGGCCATATTTGACTTTATACCTAAAAATACTGAGTTCGATATCGGCAGTGATCTATTCCCGTTATTGGTTGAAAGAAAAGCCCATTTCTATGCTGTAAATATGGATTTTCAATGGCTAGATGTGGGTAAAGTTAAAGATGTCTGGGAAGTCACTAGCGATATTTTAAATGGCAAAGTAAAGGGGTACCCGATCCCGGGCACCCAACTTGCCCCTGGAGTTTGGGTCGGCATTAACACCCAGATTAACATATCAAAATGTAAAATAACTCCACCCGTTATTGTCAGTAGCGGTTGCGAAATCGAAGACGGTGCAACCATCATTGGTCCAGCAGTTGTCGGCGCTAACTGTAAGGTCGACGCTAAAAGCCTTGTCAGCAACACGCTTATCTGTGATTACATCCACTTAGCCGATGATGCTTACATCGTGAACAAAACTATGTTTGGTGATTACCTGTTAGGACACGATGGTTACACCCAATTGTTGGCCGATTGTCAGTATGTGCATATTCTGAAAAATCGTAATGTGTCCCGCCCTTTAACAGGGCAAGCCAGTATCAACGATATCTATAACACACTGCAAACCCCGACGGCTGAACCTGTGCCGCTCCAACAGGTGAAATAAGGTCAACTTATGGACGTGAACACAAGGACGTTTCACAAAGAGTATCTCAGTAGCTTAGAGGCATCTAGAGAGGTCGCGGAAGACATAGTGCCTTACTGGAATAGTCTGGGGCTTAATGAACTGATTATAGGGCAGATGGAGCTTTGCCTTGTTGAAGTCGTCAATAATGTTTTTGAGCATGCCTATCGCAATAATGTAGGCGACAAATTTGAAGCTACATCCTACCTGACCAAGGCTCAAAATCTGATTATAGAGATCTCTGATTTTGGTCATTCGATGCCAAACGACGTACTTGAGGAGCTATTAAGCACTGATTTTGTAGAGCCTATAGCTGACGATCCTGACACCTGGTTGCAGAGTAAACGAGGATTGAAAATCATTCAGGAGTTGTCAGACAAGTTAGAATATTTTTCACACCAAAATCGTAACACATTAAAGCTACAAAAAAGCGCAAGCTGAACCAACACAAATTGCAGTTCAGCCTATGCGGCACGACTTGAGGTAGCAACAAGAGAAAAGCGCCTTCGTCAAAACCGATAAGTGCACGGAGAATAGATAAATGGACTTTTACTTCAGCGAGTTTGAAAAGCGAACTCCACCGCAACCAGCAAGCTACAGTGCTTCTCGAGAGCTACTGTATCAGTATCTAGCCACTTGCAATATTGCGCTCGGGATCTGGTATCTAGTATGGCGCTGGGGCTTTGCACTCAACTACGATGCCATGTGGTTTTCGCTGCCGCTGGCTTTTGCAGAGTCCTGTGCCTTTGTCGGCTCAGTGCTGTTCGCTTTTAACCTCTGGAAGACATCTGACGAACCAATTAAAAGCCCACCAGCTACCATTAATGAGTGTATCAAAGAGCCTATGGATGATAGACCCATAGCTGTCGATATCATGTTTCCTACCTACGATGAGGAACCGGAGTTAGTTGCTCTTAGTATTCGAGATGCCTTAAGTGTGCGTTACCCTCACGAAATAGAGACCCGTATTTTTATTCTCGATGATGGCCGCCGCCCAGAGATGGCACAACTTGCCGCCGATATGGGGGTTGAGTACATCACTCGTGATAACAACATCGGCTATAAAGCCGGTAACCTGCGGAATGCCCTTGAACAAACATACGGTGATTTCATTGTTATTTGCGATGCTGATACTCGTCCTTTTCCCAGTATTTTAGAAAATACCTTAGGTTACTTTAAAGACCCCGACGTAGCTTGGGTGCAAACACCACAGTGGTTCTTCGATCTCCCAGCAGGAGAAAGATTACCTGCTTGGCTCAAAAAGCGCTTAGGCACACCGATTAGTTGGCTCGGTACAGCATTTGAGAAAATCTATGGCCCAGTCACACTCGGACGTGACCCCTTCGCCAACGATCCGCAGATGTTTTACGACGTAATACAACGTCGCCGTAATTGGGCTAATGCTTCTTTTTGCTGTGGCGCCGGCTCAATACATCGCCGTGAAGCTGTCATGGAGGCTGCACTAAGAAGTTATAGCCAACAGATCAGCAAAGAGCATGAAGAAGTTGAAAAGCAGATCCGTAAGCTTACTAAGGAGAAGAGTGTCGATAAGAATATCTCGGCTAATCTACGCCAAGAAATTATCTTCGATACAGAGTTCACTCCTTATAAATTTCATGTTTCCGAAGACATCTACACTTCACTTATTCTTCATGGAGATACAGAGCGTGAGTGGCGATCCATTCAGCATCCTCAAATCGAAAGCAAGATGCTATCGCCGCAAGATCTGCAGAGCTGGACAGTACAACGCTTTAAATACTCAGGTGGTTCGATAGATATCTTCATGAATGATAATCCGCTGTTTAAAAAAGGCATGAGTCTAAAACAGAAGCTAATGTATGGCGCCAGCTTTTGGTCAAACCTTTCAGCCATTTGGAACATTATCTTCTTGGCCTGTCCAATCGTGTACTTCCTTACCAGTATCGCCCCCGTTAGCGCCTACGACACTACTTTCTATATGCACTTTCTACCCTTTGTGATTACTGCAGAACTCGCGATGATGATCGGAACTTGGGGGGTTGCGGGTTACCAAGGCAAAACAAATTTCCTCTCCTTTTTCCCGGTCAACTTACGGGCTTTATGGACAGTACTGCGAGGCAAGAAGATAAGCTTCCCTACGACTCCAAAGAGCCGTCAACAAGGATTATTTCTTCACTTAGTGATCCCGCAGATTGCTGTTTTCACATTGAGTCTAGGCAGCATGGCTTTTGCTTGGTACGCCTACAGTAGTGGCTCATTTGGCAGCTACTCCCTCGGAGGACTTATCCTCAATAGTTTTTGGACCATTAATAATATGATGGCTATGTGGGGCATGATTGCCGCAGCGTGCTGGTCGCCACCAGCGGATGATGTGCCCACCACCGTTGAAACAACCAAGGAGTTAGATTATGGAATCGAGTAGCTCATTCGTAAAAGCCCGTCATCACATCGTGTTCTTAGCTGGGCTATTTACGGCACTCGCCATCGCTTTCACTATCGAAACACGTGAATACAATCAAGTGATGGGCAATCTCTCCTTCACCTCTTCTGAACCTATACCGTTTAGGGAAAACCGGGTATTGACTGACCAAGAGTATCAATGGGCTGAAATCGCTTGGCGCTATTTTGAGAATAACTATCAAGATAATACCGGCCTAGTTAACTCCGTGGATGGCTACCCTTCAACAACTATGTGGGATACAGCCTCCTACCTAATGGCACTTATCTCTGCCCAGCGGCTGAATGTGATCACCTACGATGAATTTAACTTAAAGATGGAAAAAGCCTTAACAACGCTATCGCGGATCCCACTGGTCAGGGATGAATTACCCAATAAAGCATACGATACCCAAACACTACAAATGGTGGATTACGCTAACAAACCCACCGCCGACGAATATGGCATAGGGTGGTCTGCCATCGATATCGGCCGTATTCTGGTGCCGATGAATATCCTCATCTGGCAATACCCTAAATTCAATAAACAAGTAAACAGCGTATTACAGCATTGGAAAATTGGCGTGATGACTCAAAACGGCTATATGTTCGGCTCAAGACCAGCCAAATCCGGGCCGGGGCTTGATTTAGTTCAAGAGGGTCGAATAGGCTATGAAGAATACGCATCCAAAGCTCTAAGTTTAATGGGGCGAGATGTATTCAATGCACTAAAGTATGCGGATTACCTCAAACTCATCGAAATAGACGGCGTCGATATCCCCACTGATAGCCGAGACCCTGCCAAGTATCATGCCCATAACTATGTGGTGAGTGAGTCTTATATTCTCGACAGCATTGAGTTCGGCGCAGATAGTATCTCTAGGATCTTTACCTTTCGAGTCTATAAAGCCCAAGAAAACCGCTACCAGAGATCCGGCATAATCACCGCAGTCAGTGAAGATCATATCGATCAAGCCCCCTACTTTGTCTACAACACCGTGTTTTCCGATGGTAAAAAATGGAACACTATTACCGACACGGGTGAAGATGCCTCTGACTTTAAGACCCTTTCCACTAAAGCTGCATTTGGCTGGTATGCGCTTTATGACACCCCCTATACCGATAAGCTTATCACCGGTGTCGATAGCCTATATTCCGACAGTAAGGGCTGGTATTCAGGTCTATACGAGAGGACCGGAGAAGCCAATAAAGCAATTACTGCCAACACAAATGGAATCGTCTTAGAGTCATTAGCATACATTCAAAATGGTGCCTTGTTGAATGTCGGCGTCGCAAATCAACTATAGAGAGGTGCCTATGAAATTAATTTTAATACTATGTGTCGCTCTATTTGTCGTTGCATGCGGTAACAGCTACCAAGGTTTTTCTAACGATATTGTTAAACGACATTCCCATTGGGATGTTCCCGAACCGCGCTCAGGAGAGTTAACCGAGCAAGAGATGGAGATGGCGACTATTGCATGGCAGTACTTCGTCAATAACTACCAAGAGTCTACAGGTATGGTAAATGCAGTAAACGATTATCCCTCTGTCACTTGGTGGGATGCGTCATCCTACCTAGCAGGAATGGTTAGTGCCTTGGAGTTTGGCATTATTCATAAAGAGGAGTTCGATCGTCGCTTTATTCGTTTTATTGCCACCCTTAACACTATCGATTTGTTTATGGGCGAACTACCTAACAAAGCCTACAACACCCAAAATGCCGCCAAAGTGGATTACGCTAACCAACCTGGCGAAATCGGTTACTCTGCGCTAGATCTGGGACGACTGCTGATATGGCTACACATTATTAAACATCGATTCCCTCAGTATGCCAGTGCCATCGACTCGGCCGTACTACGTTGGAATTTCTGCAATGTGGTCGATGAGACTGGCACTATGTTTGGAGCGCTGCTTGAGCCCGGTAAGCCAGTACAGTATCTACAAGAAGGTCGCTTAGGTTATGAAGAGTACGCCGCCAAAGGTTTTGAGCTTTGGGGATTTAATACTAAGCAAGCTCTGATGCCCGAACCTTACGCTACCATTAACATGTATGGCTATGACATCCCCTATGACACCCGCGATCCACGTAAGCTAAAAGCCCATAGCTACGTAGTGACCGAAAGCTATGTGCTGGATGGGATTGAATTTGGTTGGGATGTCACCTCAGATCGTAGCGCACACGATAATAATTATAGCCATGACTGGGTCGCAGAATTCGCGCTACAGATCTATCGAGTGCAAGAAAAGCGTTATCACGAAACCGGTATTATCACCGCCAGAACTGAGCATCAGCTCGATGGTGCTCCTTATTTCGTTTACGACACCATCTATACCGATGGCTTTGCTTGGAACACCATTTCCGAAGCAGGTGCATTTTTACCTCAATACTCAGCAGTTGCCATCAAAGGTGCTATGGGCATGTGGGTCTTATGGGATACCGACTATACCGATCTACTATTTGAGCATGTGAGCCATGTTTATGACCGTGAGAAAGGCTTCTATGAGGGAATATTTGAGAATGGCACGGGCCTTATTGACACCTTTACCTCGAACAACAACGGTATTTTACTTGAAATACTATTGTATAAAAAACAAGGAAAATTACTTCAGTATCAATCTACTACTGCACCTAGCCTTTGGGAGAAAGCACTGCAAAGTCCTTTTGGCTACGAAGGCCAATGTTTACCTAGAACAGTTTCAGCTGACTAGTTCAGCATCCTAACCGGGGTTCTATGCTACGACTATGTGTTTTCCTATTATTACTGCTCAACCTTCAAGCTTGTGGTCTTGTATACCAGGGAGTGCAGTCTGGCGTATCTGGAGTTAATGAATCACAGTTTATTCGTCAAGGTCGGCATGGTGAGCTCAACGAGCAAGAAATTGCCTGGGCCAACACTGCTTGGCAGTATTTTGCCAATAATACCCAACTATCTACAGGGTTGGTCAACTCTATAGACAATTATCCCACTATGGATATGACCTCGCTGGCTGATTACCTTATTGCGCTGCAGGCCGCCCGCCAATTTGAGCTTATTTCCAGTAAAGCTCATGACGAGCGACTAACCATGGCGATTGATTTTTTAGTGAAAATGCCACTCACCCGCCAAGGCGTTCCCAATAAAGTCTACTCGACCAGCACCCGCACCATGGTTAACTATGCTAACCAACCTGCAGAGTTAGGCTGGTCTGCGATTGATATTGGCCGACTACTCATCGCCTTAGCCATCACCAAACAGCACAATCCTGCATTTTCAGAATATATAGATAAAGCCGTTTTGCGCTGGAATTTTTGTGCTTTAGTCTCCGATAAGGGAGAGCTTTATGGTGGCAATATTAATAATGGCCAGGTGCACAGCTACAAAGAGGGGCGTTTAGGCATTGAAGAGTATGCCTCTTATGGCTATTTAGACTGGCAAATCATCCCTAAAAAATCAATGACCCTTGAACCATACGAAGTCGCAACAATCAATGGTATTGATCTGCTTTTCGATGGCAGAGATCCCCGTTTCTTTGATGTGTTAAGACCGGTATTTAGTACCCCTTACCTGTGGTTAGGGCTTGAGTTTAATTGGGATGATATTGACGACTTGCACTCACTCGACGCCCTGCATACTAATGAGTCTTTAGCCGCCATGGCAGACTCTATTTACCAAGTTCAACAAAGCCGCTGGGATACCGAACGGATCTATACCGCCCGCGGTGAGCATGTCGTTGCTGGCGAACCTTATTTCGTCTATGACGCCATTTATGCACTCGGTACCCCTTGGATAACCGTCGCTGAAGATGGTAGCAGCCATGACCATTTAGCCCTTATCTCCACTCGGGTTGCCTTTCAAATGTGGGCATTATGGAAAACAGATTACACCGAGCGGCTAATCACATTGGTACAAGAGCTGTACCACCCACAAAGGGGTTGGTATGAAGGCCGCTATGAGATCTCAAGCTCCTATGAAAAAAGTATCACCTTAAAAACTAATGCTGGTGTGCTAGAGGCATTACTGTACAAAGTAAATGGCAAGCTTTACCAAGCTCAAGAGGATAAAGAGTATCGTGATGTACGCTTCAACTCTCGCTTCGATCATCCTGGTAAATGCTTAGTGGAGACATTCGATGAGATATAAATATTATTTAGTCATGGCCATTTCACTATGGCTCATGACGAGTGGAAAAATAGTTGTGGCTGAAGCGCTTAATCTTGAATTACGCCCCTTCAGCAAAGGCAACTATCTATTAGCAAAAGGGCGCTATCCACAGGCTGCAGCCCATTGGCATCAACTCAGCATTTTGCTACTGAGTAATCCTCAAAAATTATCGCAACAGCAGATGTGGCAATCAGCGGGTCTGGCTGCATCGCTCGCCGCCATTGCAGCAGACAGATCAGAAGATCCAATCGCCTATCAATATTGGGCTGATAGCACCCGTTATCTATTAACTGGCGGTACCAATTGGTCTCAAGTCCAACAGAATCTGCATCAACGTTTAGAAACCGCTAATACTCAGCTATCGGTCGCCATGCAAATCACCGATGTCACAATTGGCATAGACGAGAATCTTGATGTAGAGCTTACTGCGCTGCAGCTTTGGGATGAAAAACTGAATCTATTTGCCTTTACTACGCCTAAACTAGGTCTCAATCGTTATGACGCAGCAAGCGACAATAATGTAAGCCTATCTGTTCCGGCTATCGCACCAAATGCTCACCGCCAAGGGGCGGGTAAGAAACTATCGGGATACGATAGTAATTTTTCCCATTCCCCCTCTTTTACTCCAACCCCACCACCCTCCTCAATTGACGCCACTAACGCACAAGCAGATCAACAGCCTGAAACGCTGCTAATTAACACCTCTGATGCTGGAATTTCTGCATCTGCACAAGCCCTCCCAGAAACAATCATGCCTACGCCAGATATTGCTGAAGAACAAAATACAATTGCGATTAATCCACTGGGAATTAGCAGCATCAATCAAACACAAGCAACTAAAGTAGAGTCGCTACAAAAGCGGCAAATAGAACCGATTCAGCGAACAGAAGACGCTATAGAAAATACAGCTTCAGAAACTGCTATCGAGGACATTAAAAATCAATAAAACAGCTAAAAAACGTCTAATAGCCAGCGTGATGCACAAGGCATAGTTAAAAAATGCGCTATTACCTACAACTAATAATGTTGCTCAGCTTGCTGTTTAAAGGATCTATTACTACATTTTAATATAGCTTAATGTCGTTGCAGAATTAACTGCAGAGCACTCAGGAAGAGTCAATGAATGAAAGGATTCGTTATGAAAATGCATAAAGAAGATCTCCAACAAATCTATCGCTCTGCCAGCGATCAATTTGACCTAACCGAATCCACACATCAGATTTGTCTCCTTGAGCTGGCAGACTCTTTACTCGATCTCAAACAGACCTCACCAGCGCAACTAGCCGCATTAGCACAGCAAGAAGATTGTCCACTGGTATTTAAGTTAGCCGTCAAACTGGTGCAATCTCGTAAATACTTAAAGCAGATCACCAAGCCCATCTCCATTGGTGTTGTCTTTGCGATGTGGGGCGAACATCACCGTTTACTAGAAAAAAGCCCCTCCAACCCAAATGGAGAAAACTCTTTACTAACCAAAGTCACACAACTTATTTGGGCATGCAAAGGCACTCAGGTCAGCTGGCACCTTTATCCTGTTGACGATGGCTGTCCTCACCACAGTTTCGATATAGCCAATCGCATAGCCAGTAGAAGCTCGCAGCCAGAAAAAATAACAGTGCTTAACCTCAAAGATGGCATATCAGCAACTAAAGGTCCTCTGGCTCAACTTAAGGATGTCGAAGACTCTCGAAAAGGTGGAGCTATTATCCATGGCTGCATGCAAGCACTAGACGATGGCGTAGATGCGGTTATCTACACCGATGCTGACAACTCGGTGCATATGGGGCAACTCGGGCTGATATTAGCGCCTTTTGTCGCTAACAACGCCCAAGTTGTACTGGGCAACCGTAAAGACCCGCTGTCAATTTTAGTCAAACAAGAGCAGCGTTGGGGAGTCGGAATTAAAACCCTTAGACATATGCAAAGAATGGTCGGCTCAGCCATTTTCTCGCAAGGTATTCATGACACTCAAGCAGCTTACAAACTCTTTAGCCGTGAAGCTCTACAGCCAATCCTCGCACAGCCTAGCGTGTTTGACTTCTCTTTCGATACCGACTGGATTTTGGCTGCAATGCAACAGCAACAACAAATAGCCACTGTTCCTTTTGCCTTTATCGATTCAGCTGCTGAGTCAGCCTCAATAACGCAAGGACCTATGAGTACATGGCTAACCTTACTGCAAGGGTTAGTTATAGCACTGCGCGCAAGGGGGGTTGATTATAATCAAGAGATGGCAGCAGTGCTCGATAAGGAGATAAAAACGGCGGAAGACTTGGAGCGTATCATAGACCTTTTACCTGATGAGCTGCTAAATGCCGCTGATGCTGAACTGGGCAATCCTCAGCTAATGAGCCCTGCAGCGTTAAAGCTATGGTTGGGTAAGGTAAAAGCTGAGCAGCTCGCTACCACAGCTTAGCTAGAACCTTATCCAAAATACACACTTGTGCGCACATCAATGTTCACACTGCTAACCCTAGCTTTGAGCGTGCTTAACATAGCCGATAAATGAGCAACAAAGGATCTAAATATGATAGAAGTGAGTGAGTTAAAAGCCCTGTGTGGAGATGATGACGCCATGGTTAAAATGCTACTTAGCATTTACTTAGAAGAATATGGCGAAAGCGACAATGTACTGCAGAGCCGCTTCTCTAAAGATGACGTTGACGGTCTATTTCAAATTTCTCACGAACTAAAAGGGATGTTCAGCAACCTTTGCGCCAAAGACGCGATGACATTAGCTCAAGCAATAGAATCAAGCTCACAAGCTGGAGCACTTCCTAATCAAAATGATATCAATGCGCTTTGCGGCAAGATAAAAGAGATTAACCAGCAGATAGAAGGTATTTTGCAATAGGCTGCATATTGAAGCCACCAGCATCGCTAAAGAGCATACTGCAGGTTGCAGTGTGCTCTTTCATCATTCTAAGCACACTACCGACTCAACAGGCCTGGGCAAAAAACAAGAGCATTGCACAAGAGACCCCGACATCAAATAGCCCACAAAGGGTATCCAGAGTTATAATAGGCTCAGAGTCACAGCCACAAACACCGATTGAATTTCAGCGCCGAGCAGTGATCCCGCAAGCGCGTTTTATTGGCCCAAATAAAGCCGAAGAAAAAGCAACGACCAACCAAAGCAGTAATGCTCGCGCAACGACTAAAACTAACATCATCACGTCCTCCACGACTTCAATCCCTCTTAATCGCCATGAAAAACTACTCGTTAGCAAAGCGCAGCGCTACATAGATAATAATTGGAATGAAACCACTGGAATGATCGATTCTGTGCAAGGTTACACCCATGCCACCATGTGGGATGTCGCTAGTGGCATAGGCGCACTCTTAGCCTTAGAAGCGCTTGGAGTTAGTGACACACACATCATCGATATTCGGCTCGCTAAGCTGATAAACACCCTTGCTGAATTACCGCTATATGACGCCAAACTTCCCAATCGACAATACAATACTGTTACTGGCAAACCATCGGGTCGCTTTAGCCAAACCCCATCAAACGGCAATGGTTGGTCAGCATTAGATCTCGGTCGGCTATGTATTTGGTTAACGATTGTCGCTCAGAAGAAGCCTCACCTAGCCGCAGAAATCAACAACATTAAACAGAGATGGCAACTCAGCGACTCCGTATACAACAAAACCCTATATGGCACTAAGCTAACATCTAAAAAGGAGTACTATCGCCAAGAGGGACGCCTAGGTTACCTGCAATATGCCGCTACAGGCTACCAGATGATGAACTTAGACGTCAGCAGAGCTTTTAACTGTGAACAATTAGATACTGTAATAGTTGATAAAACGCTATTGAAAACCGACCGCCGTAATCTGCCCTTCTTAACCTTAGATCCATTTCTGCTTTACACCATAGAGATCGGCAATGAAGCCTCTTGCTGGAATCAGCTAAGTACGCTATTCAAACTGCATGACATGCAGTATCAAGCCACTCAAAGGCTAACCGCCTATGCGGAGGATTCGCTAAGCAAGTCACCTTGGTTTTTATACAACAACATCTATTATCAAGGCCAAGCATGGCATAGCGTCTCTCACTCAGGACAAGCCATTGTTGAATCACAGACATTCAGCAACAAAGCCGCGTTTGCGTTGAGCGTCATTTTCCAAAACGAGTACAGTCAAAACCTAGCCACACAAGTCATATCCAATAGCGCTCGTCATCGAGAGATCCCTACCGGGCTTTACCGTGATGGAAAAACAAATACCGCCTATAATATAAATACTAACTCGCTGATCTTAGTTAGTCTTTGGTACAAAGCTCGTGGCCGAAAAGCGATTTGGCTGCAGTAAAAACAGTGATCAAATAAATGCTATTATCTAGTTAGGGAAGACACATTTGAGACAACGCCAAGGATGGATAGGTAACACTGCAATATGGATCCCCATCCTCAGCTTTTTTACGGTTGAAACTTTAGCTAACGAACACCAAACAGAGATGGCTAAGCATGCCCCAAAGCCTGTAGAAAAGCAGGATATCAATAGCCCTGCCGTTACCCAAATAGAGCAGCCCTCAGAAGCCGATTTGATTTGGAAAGGCGCCAATAGTTCATTTATGTTGCCGTTTGAAACTTGGGATACTGATCTCCCCTGGTACAAACGTTGGAGCACCAGCGTTGCAATCGGTTATCCACTGGTTGATACACCCGCCGTTATTCCCGCAAATGCCACCACAGGTCCGAGTAACCAAAACCTAACGGCTAGCCTGTCACTAAAATATTCGATCATTGGCAATTGGTTTATATCAGCAACGGCTTACCACTATTTTGACAAAGAGTTGCAGCAAGCCTGGAATCCCGACTTTACCTATGTATTTGGTTACAGCGATTGGCGGCCCTATACTTTTAGCCTGCTGTATTCTAATTATGGTGGCAACCGGTTCTCGCCAGAACCAGGAGGGAAACATACCGAGTTCTCTCAAGGAACCTGGGCACTAGGCTGGAAGTTTCCAATCAGTAAACCCTTTATTGATTGGTTATCTTTCACCGATGAAGGTGCTATAGGTTGTCAATTTGATTACAACTATACACCGGAGTATTTCGACTTAGACACTGTCGAGTATAAAACCAGCCATCAAACGATAAGCTTAGGCTGTAAGTATTCCATTGTCGGAAATTGGTATGTGAATGGAACCGCCTTTTATTATTTAGACAGCAGCCAAAAACAGCCGTGGAATCCTGATTTTACTTACGGTTTTGGTTACTTTGACTGGCACCCAGGTACGATAACCATTCAGTATAATAACTATTCAGGCAACCGCTGGAACAGTGCTGATAGAGGAGCGGATACCGGTAGGTTTAAAGATGGTTCAATCAGTATTAGTTATTCATTCGATTTCTAATAACCGCTTATTCCCTAAAGACTCATCCTATTAAGTACTTTTTGGTGGCAATGAGGACACTGGTAAGAGTGGCGATGAATTTTATGACTACATTCCGGGCAGGGCAGCATTTTCCTGTCTTTACTCAACAGTAAAATAATCACCCCAATAGGCCCCAGAACGTAGCCCAACAGCACACCTGCAACGATATTGCCTTTGCAATAACCTATGATAACCGCAAGCAGCAGCATCAATAGATAAAAGCACAGCCAAAATACAATGTTATCCATCATTAAAATACGAAGTTCACTGTCAAACTCAGCAAATCAACATCTTCTTTTTCACCATATAATAGTGGTGAAGTAATAAATTGGGCGCGATTGCCTGGCTCATGAGAAAAGATAGAGCGCATTTCAAGGTTGAGTGAGATCGTCGAAGTTGCATCATAACGTAATCCGACAGTGACCCCTCTACTCTCTCTTAATTCATGACTTTCAGCATACACAAGGTAAGGAGTCAGCTCGTCGAATGCATAAGCAGCGCTGGCATACCAGTTAACCTGCAGCTCATCATATTCAACTTCAGCCATCCACAGCCAATCATCCAAACTGTATTCGACGCCCAAAGTGTAGATGTTTAACGTTTGAGGTTGCGGCGATGGCCGTTGAGTATATTTAGCCTGCATAAACCCCGCATGGATTCGATAATTGAAACTAACTAGATCAATATAGGCACCCGCCAGGTATTCAGTATCAAACTGCAATGTTTCTGTGCCTATTTCTACTTCATTGAGTTTATCAAAGCCATAATAAGGCGAGATATGCAGCGAGAGTTCGTCAGATAATTCATAGTCCCAAGCAAGAGATAAACCATCATAAGAAGTAAAGCCTAAAATCGCATCGTAGACCTCCTCCGGCGGTTTCGCCCACGTATAAGCCTGACCCACATAATAAAACTCAGAGACTAAAAATAGCGGAATACGCAACCTACCAGCGCGAATTTCAAAGTCACCAAATTCATAACCTAGATACGCCCATTCAAGTTCAGGTTCACTCCAGTTATCTTGGGTACGCTTTACTAGCTGTGCAGATGCATCCAGCCCTTCAAAAAGGCCAACATCAAGCTGTAAGCCAAATATGGTATCGCAGTCGTAACAGGTTTCATCGGTAATTTCACGATTAACAAATAACGGTGTTTTATTATCTGTTTTACTAATAGAGGTTGAACCAAAACCACTTAACATAATGTTATCGGTTAGCTCTATACCGGCCTGTGCATTGGCAATCATTCCCAAGCTCAATATTATAATCGTACATTGACGGCTTAATAACATGGCTACTCTCCCTGTGGCACGGTAATTAAGATATTAACTTCTTCAGGCACCGACTCAATCGGCGCATAGGCGATACCATTAGGGTTTTCATTTAACCATTTAAGGATCTGCTTTATATCATCACTATCAAGCTCTTCTGGTGGTGAGCCTTTACCTGAAAAAGCCAATCCAGCCCAATAGCCATTCATTTGTGTTACTGATTTACCCAACAACATGCCGTAAAAGTCTTCACGGTGCATGGAGGTTTCAGGTAGGTCAACCAGCACAATTTTAAGGCTACCACCTATCTTTTTAGATTTGCCACGATAGAGCATTCTGGCTTTGCTTTTACTTAAAGGAGGTAATTCACTATTGAGAGTAAATATTGCAAACTCGACATCAGTGCTGTCATCGGGATCGGCTTCCAACGCAGAGATAGAAGGGGAAACAAAAAGAATTGTTGTCAGTAAGAACAGATTTGCATTGCAAAACAAAGCTTTGTGATTTAGTCCATTAAACATATAAAAACCTTCAATCCCTGATAGTTTTTTGTACTATGCTGAATATAGTCAAGAGTCATGTATTACACAAGGATATGGCTAGCATGTTCAATTCAAGGAGTAGAAATGAACTTATTGAATCGTATTTCAATAAAGACAAGGATGTTGGCGTTAGTACTTTTGCCATTAATGTTTGCGGCATTTTTAGCGACATTAGAGATCCAAAAACAGATGGACAATGTCCGCGTACTTAATACGCTCAATAGCAAAATCACTTTCCTTGAATCTTTCTCTGCACTCAACATCAAAATCAACCAGGCCAGAGAGCAACTCTTTACTGAAGGGCAACCTTTTAAACTAGCGGACTTCACTCCCATCGTAGCCGAATTTGCTGTTCAGCTTCCCAAGGCATTTACCACTAAAAGCACTGACGACATTCAAGCATGGTTTACAAGCTCAAAAGAGGCGCTAACTGAGTCGCCAGAGCTCACTAAAGAGAGCCTAATAGATTGGTCTATTTGGATGGGTGAACTGCAAGCGCAGGCGCTAATTGCACTTGAAAAAGATACACTCGAACTACCTGAGCAGATCAGTCAAAATCTAACTATATTGTACCAACTGCAATGGTTGTCGCTTTGGTCGACTGAAGAAAAGTGGCTTATCAATCAGCTACTCAATAATAAAGGCGATAGCGAACTACTGAATCAATTAAATATGAGTGCTGAGCGGCAACAACTTTATGTTGAGCGCTTCATTAATATTAGCGCTAAGCCTGAACAAGTGGATCTGTTGTTGAATATCTTTTCAGATAAAGCGTTCGAACAAAGCTATCAACTCCGTAGTCATATATTGCATGAAGATATCTTAGCTGAAAGCCCACAAGAGAGTTTAGCGGCTTTTAGCCAAAGGCTGAACCTCATTCAGTTTGTCGTCACCACCTTCTCAGAGAAACTGACCGATAATATCCACAGTGAAATCAGTCAATCAAAGAACCTCATCATTGCATTTTGCAGTGGCCTGTTTGTATCGCTACTCATTATTGCCACCATAGGTGTAAACCTTTACCGACGTATCCTTTACTATCTGCAGCATGTCATTAAGACCATGTCTAAAATAGAGCAAACTCACGACTACTCAAATAAAATCAATGAGAATGGCCGAGATGAATTGAGTATATTCTCCAAGAAGCTCAATAATCTCATTCATGAGCGTTACCTTAACGATGAAAAAATATTACGTGCGAAATCAGATGCAGAGAAAGCCAATCTAGCTAAAAGCTCTTTTCTAGCCAATATGTCGCATGAGATCAGAACACCACTAAATGGCATTATAGGCATGTCAGAGATCCTCGCTGGTACCAAGTTAAGTCCAGTCCAGACAGAATACTTACACACCATAGAAACCTCATCACATACGCTACTCTTACTGATCAATGACATTTTAGATCTATCAAAAATTGAATCCGGCAACTTGTCGATAACCAATACCGATACCAACATTGCAGAGGTGGTTTATGACACTCTCACAATGGTGCTCGCTAAAGTGGCAGAGAAGAATCTAGATTTACAAATAGACATTCCAGCAAATACCCCACAGCTGGTCTCACTCGATGAACACCGAATGCGGCAGGTACTAATGAACCTACTGTCTAATGCAGTGAAATTTACCACTAAAGGTTTCATTAAGGTCACAATCACTAGCCAGTTTGATGAGCCGCCATACGTAAATATGCAGATAAAAGTCTATGATAGTGGCATTGGAATCGCCGCAGAAAAACAGCAACAGATTTTCTCACCTTTCACTCAAGAAGATGGCACCATTACTCGCGAATTTGGCGGTACAGGTTTAGGCCTAGCGATCTGTAAGCAATTAGTAGAGTTGATGGGGGGAGATATAATTATCAGCTCAGAAAAGGGCAAAGGTAGCTGTTTCTCTGTCGAACTAAAAGCACGCATAGTCGCCCAAGAAATGCCTATTAATGATGAGTTCAAGCACCTTACTTCAGCACTAGTATCAAATGATAACCATATTATCGATGCCATTGATGAAGCCTGCTTGAAACAAGGATTCAAGCTGAACTACCGCTACCAATCTTGCTTTGACTTACTGCAAGATAAGCAAAAGTTTGATCTACTATTCGTTGATAACTCATCAGTTACTAGGGACTCACTAACAACATTACCAGAGTTATTATCCAAGCAAGATATTTTTACTATCGCAATTAATACCCCTGCAGAGCAACGTGCACTTGATAATATTGATTCAACAGTCACCTTACCATTGCTCGGTAGACGCTTTAATAACGCTATTCGCAATGGTATCGAAAATAGAATGCTGCGTAACGAATCCCAGCAAGCAGTGACAGAGACATCAAGCAACAGCAATGATAGAAAAGTGAAAATCGTTATTCTTATTGTCGAAGATAACTTAGTGAACCAAAAAGTGGCCTCACTACTCGTCAAGCAAGCAGGTTTTGATTTTGTTATTGCCAACAACGGGCTAGAAGCTCTTGAGTTTATTAGTAAAGGTGAAGTGATTAACGCCGTCCTAATGGACTGTATGATGCCGGTAATGGATGGCTTTACTGCCACAACTAAAATTAGAGAGTGGGAAAAATTACACTCAGAGCAACGCCTACCCATCATAGCGCTTACCGCCAGCGTGTTAGATCAAGATATCGAAAAATGTTACGAATCTGGGATGGACGACTATTTAGCCAAACCATTTAAAAAAGATGTACTGCTCGATAAGCTCAAACAAGTTTCCAAACTAGCAAGTTAGCAACCTGCGCATCCCCTGCTTAAGTAGTCGGTGATTAATCAAAGATCAGCGACTACAATTTCCTATGAAGCTGTCAATTAGCGACTCCTGTTGGTAAATAACAAACTTGCATCTCATAGGTTAATAGTATGAAATAACAACAATATGAATGAATTTAGCGATTTTATAGCGCAAGGATACTGGTGGCTCTCTTTGCTTGGTGGTCTTCACTGCCTAGGCTTAGGTTTATATATCCGTTATATCTACCATGAGAACAACGGTAATCATAAAATATTAGGCAGTATCTTTAGCCTAATGGCACTGTATTTTTTTACTGGCTTACTCACAAAAGAGAATGTCCCAGCGCCAATACATTTTATCTACCTACTCATCATTCCCGTCTATTTCCTGTTAATGCCACTGCTTTATTTGTATTGTTATCGAAGTTTGCATAACACAAGAGAAGCCATTGGTTTTTCGCCGCACTTTTACCCAGCGCTAGTCGTCACACTAACCGTTATTGCCGCAACAATTTATCGAACTTCGCAGCAAGATATTTTTCCGGATATTCCCTTAAATATTACGCCCGCTTTGAACCACCTGAACCTGCTTAGCGCTATGCTGCCTGGCATACTGTTTGTCCAAACAGCACTGTATTTTTACTTTATCTTGCGAATGTTGAGTCGCTACCCCGGTAGAACCTCTCGGCTACATCAAGAAAGCTTAAAAGATATCAAGTTCAGATGGCTACTGGTACTGACATTAGCCCTAATGAGCAACTGGATAATAAGAGCCGTACTCATAATACTGCCACTCTATTTTGGCGAACCATTAAGCGGTGTAAACCATGCAGCAACTAAATTAGTACTATTGCTCACCGTCTATGTATTAGCGATCTACGGCTTAAAACAGATCACCTATGCCGCGTTTTTACGAGGAAGGTTAACCCGCCCTACAGAAAAATCCCCCATGAAAGCCAGCCAGCAACTGCTTAGCTCTGAAGAGCTAGCTTACTTACAAAAACTGATGCAAGACGAAAAAAAATAATGTTGTAACTCGCCTTATATCATGGATTTTACTCCCCGACTTGCGATAGTGTATTAGCGCTTATCTCATTATAAAAAATACAGAAATACCATGAAGGGTAGGAACAACATGAACAGATTGAACAAGCTGACTCTGCTTGCTACCGCAATGACAGCATTGCTTGGCAGCAGTATGTCTGCTGCTGCAGAAAGAACTCACGACATCATCATCGATGACTTTTTCGATATTGGCGGCATGGGCTCAGTCACCCTCAGCCCTAATGGTAAGCAAGCCGTTTGGCTTGAGTCTCGTTGGGATAAAGAGCTTGATAAAAGCCAACGTGATCTGTGGCTTCTCGATACCAAGTCTCGTCAAACCAAACGACTGACCTTCACCAACGAGAGCGAATCAAGCCCACAATGGAGCCCTAATGGTGAGTACATTTACTATTTGGGCAAAATAAAGCAACCTGATGCTAAAGCACCTTATAACGGCAAAACTCAAGTATTTCGTATTTCGGTCAGCAATGGCGATAGCCAACCGATGACCAAAGAGAAAGAAGGCGTCAGCAGCTTCGAGCTAAGCCACGACGGTAAAAGCTTATACTTTCTAGCCAATAAAACGGTAACAGATACCGACGAATGGGCATCAATGCGCGCCAGCCATAGTGCACCCAAATATGGACACGGTGAACGTAAAACTAACCCGCTTTATCAGCTCGACCTAGAGCACTTTAAACAGCAATTACTGCTCGACGATGACAAAGTTGTTTGGGAATTTAAAGTAAACAATGACGGCAGCAAAATTGCCCGTATCACCACCAGCGATAACGAATTAGTATTCCTCGAAGGCTGGTCTGACGTTGAAGTGTTCAACACTAAAACCAAACAAAATGATGTATTAGCTGATGAACAGTGGCGTGAACAAGCTCCCTCACCTTACGGTTGGTTACTCGGTTTAGCTTGGCAAGAAAATAACACCGAACTAGCATTTAGAATCGATTTTGATGGCCACCCAGGTAAGCTATTTATTAGTAACACCAAAGCAACCGATAAGCCGTCACTTGAAGTTTCACGCCCAGATCTGGTCACACTCACTGCCAGCGATCTCACTTGGCGTCCTGATAGTGATGAAATCTGCTACCGCGGCGCCGATCATGCTCGGGTAAAACTATTCTGTACCGAAATTGATGACGGTGAACAGGGTGATACTCGTACAGTGATTGCTGGCGACATGGTTATTGGTAGCTATAGCTTTAGCCAAAATGGCCAGTCAGTCGCCTTTAGCCATAACGGCTTAGACCACTTCTATGACATGTTTATCGCCGATGCTGACAGCAGCCGCGCCAAAGCTAAACGTTTAAGTAATATCAACCCGCAAGTTGATAGCTGGAAACTGCCGCAAGTGTCAGTAGTAAAATGGACCGCACCAGATGGCTCAACCGTTGAAGGGATCTTAGATCTCCCTGCTGACTATAAGAAAGAGGATGGCCCGCTGCCATTGATCGTCCAGATCCATGGCGGACCAACATCGGCCACGCCTTATGCGCTGCAACACCGCTCTTACGGTCGCTCTACGTTTACCGCTAAGGGCTGGGCACTGCTATCGCCAAACTACCGTGGTTCTACTGGCTATGGCGATAAGTTCTTAACCGACCTTGTTGGCCGTGAGCATGATATCGAAGTTAACGATATTATTGCTGGAGTTGATCAGCTAATAGCCGACGGCATTGTCGATGGTGACAAAATGGCAGTGATGGGTTGGAGTAATGGTGGTTACCTCACTAACGCATTGATCAGCACCACTGAACGCTTTAAGGCTGCCAGCTCTGGTGCTGGCGTATTTGATCAACGTCTGCAGTGGATGCTAGAAGATACACCCGGTCATGTGGTTAACTTTATGGAAGGCCTGCCTTGGGAAAAACCTGACGCTTACACCCATGGCTCTTCACTCAGCCACGCTGACAAAATAAAAACACCAACGCTTATCCACATTGGTGAAGGCGATCAACGCGTACCACTCGGGCATGCACAGGGTCTTTATCGTGCACTTAAGCATTACTTGGACGTACCTGTCGAGCTGGTGGTTTACCCAGGTGAAGGTCATGGCTTGAGCAAGTATCAGCATCGTAAAGCTAAAATGGAGTGGGATCAGAAATGGTTTGAACACTATGTTTTAGGTAAGCCTGCCGAATAAGCTTGTCTGCGACATCAATAAAAGCGCCTCATTAGGCGCTTTTATTTTGTCTTTTAAATGAGATAAAAATCGATACAAAAAGCCATTCATTTTCGGTTCAGAATGGGTATGCTAGTGTTTATACTCATTTGTAGTTTGCTAGATAAGGATAGTTTTATGACGAGCTTAATCAAACGCATCTCCAGCAGCATTTTTCTAGTCGCCAGTATGTTAATAGCACCACAAGCATTAGCAGAAGATGGTTATAGCCAAGCCAAAAGTACTTTCCAGCAAGCAAATCAAACTCAGAAATTTTTCGACACAGCCTATGGTTACGCACTTTTTCCAACCGTAGGTAAAGGCGGAATAGGCATAGGAGCCGCGTATGGCAAAGGCCGTGTTTATCAAGCCGGTAGCTATAAGGGCGACACCAGTTTGACTCAAGTTTCTTTTGGCTTTCAACTTGGTGGCCAAGCCTATAGTGAGATAATCTTCTTTAAAGACGAATCCGCTTATAAAGACTTTACCAGTGGTAGCTTTGAGTTTGGCGCGCAAGCATCAGCCGTTGCCATCAATATAGGCGCGAATGCTCAAGCTGGTACAACTGGCAACTCAGCAGGAGCGGGGAAAAAAGCTGCTACAGCGGCATATATAAATGGTATGGCAGTCTTTACCGTGGCCAAAGGTGGATTGATGTTTGAAGCAGCACTAGCAGGACAATCTTTTACTTTTGATGAAAAGTAGTGCTCGATAACTATCACGCTAATCAAAAAGCCTGCAGCTCCTGTAGGCTTTTTAATATATAACGCCTAAACCCAGCAGGCGCTATCAGTTTTTACTCGCCCCCATAAACTGAATTCTTGTCGGATAAGTTTCACCATTGCTGTTCATACTTTGCGTAATCCGTTGCATCAAGTCATCTAGTTGAGTTAAATCTTCAGAGCTTAGCGCGGCAACCATTTTTTTTTCACGCTGATGCAGTACAGGCATGATCTCCTCAACCAACAGCTTACCTTTTTGCGACAACTTAACTAACTTGCTGCGTTTATCATCCGGGTTTTCACAGCGTTCAATTAACGCTTCTTTTTCCAATCGAGTCAGTACTTTTGTCAGCCCGCCCGAGCTGAACAACATGCTTTGATACAGCTCTGTCGGCGACAGCACGTGCGGCGATGGGTTACGGCGCAAACTGGACAACAGATTGAAATCTGAACTTTGTAATCCGTAAGACTCGACACACTCTTTAATTATCTGAATAAAAATATTGTTTACTTGCGTCAATCGCAATAAAGCTGGGTATGAGGTTGCTGCACACTCAGGCCAATTCGCGTCATTCTGTTGCAAAATGTCTTCCATGCACTTTTCCACTTGTTCTACCTCTCACTTTTATTCATTGATCACCATTATATCTTGCGAGAAAGATAAACGCCATCTAGTATCTTTCTGGAAAGATACTTTGCAAGCTAGGCTGATAATGCCAAAACATCTGGGTTGCCACTATTTAGCAATGGAACAAATAAGCTAACAATCAAAAGCTTAAGAAAGGTAGTAACGCTGTTTATGTTAGAGATGAACAGACTGTTATTTGTGGCAGAGATCAGCAGCCAGTCAGTGAATTGGATTTATCGCGAATTTTTTAGCGTTTTTAAACTGCCTGAACTGAATTCAGCTTTAGCAGCACATTTGCAAAACCAGGTAATTGATACGATTTGCCAGTAAAAATTGATTATGCATATACCTCAACTAACTGATCACTGCTAGCAACCATGCTTAAAGTGCAAGTAAGCGCGATGCTTAACACAACAATCGGTCGATGCATTCTCTAGGTCTCAAATACTCGCTTGCTGCTTTGATAATGAGAAAAGCGACAAGCAAACCTTATTAAAACAGTAACGGTTATGGCAAAAAGTGGCTTAAATACTGAAGTACAGCCCTAGCCCAACCGTAAAAAACTGAGTAGCAGACCCGCTACTTGCACAGTAAGACTGGCTTTGTGGTTAAACAAACAGACTCACTGCGCACGTGGCATAACCCACGCTATCCAAAGAGAGAGCGTGTATAACAAAGAGAGTGATGAGATGGGAATGTTTAAAGCAGCATCCTTAACAATGATGATGGGGCTTACCGTAGTGGGTTGCGGTAGCGATGATTCACCTGACGTAGAAAATAGACCACCAGTCGCTGTGCCTGATACCGCAGCAGCTATAACCGAAGGCGCACCAATTCGTATCAAAGTACTCGCCAATGATTATGATCCAGATGGCGATACTTTCGAGATAGTCGACTTTGTCATTACTGATGGCAGCGGCTCTGTATCCCAAAGCAATGATGACTTATTGTTCACACCAGAATCTGCTGGCACAACGCTAATTAACTACACCATATCCGATCCCCATGGTGCGACTGACTCAACCACAGTGACCATCACAGTCACCAACCCTGAGCCAGAAATCGCTGAATATGTAGGTTCAAATACCTGTGTTGGTTGTCACACAGATAAAGCCACCTTTTTCGAAACTGGCCATAACTTTAAGTTGAATAAAGTGGTCGACGGTAAAGCACCTGAGTATCCATTTAGCTCGATAGACGGCGCGGTTGAGCTCATGCATGGGGTCAACAATAGCACTGGTACACCTAATGACTGGAATGACATCAGCTACGTCATCGGCGGCTACGATACTTGGGCAAACTTCCTCGACAAAGATGGTTTTATTCTGACAGGAACCGGTGTCGCAGTATCTATGCCACAAAACGGCGAAGATATTTCAATCAATCACATGCAGGGTTACTTGCCTGACGTTCCAGCTGATTCACAACCATTCGACTGTGGCATATGTCACTCAACAGGGTGGAAGGACTACACGCCAGACTCAGATCTAAACCCTAACCATCAAGATGGTCTGAAAGGTTTTGCTGGTACTTACAATCAACCAGGCATCCAGTGTGAAGCTTGTCATGGCGCAGGTAATAAGCATATTAAAACTATGTCCGCAGACGATATTTCGCGAGTCGCTGAAGGACGCTTAACCGCAGATCTCATTAAAGAAGATATGGGCTATGGTTTAGCGATTACCTGCTCAGAGTGTCACAGTAAGAAAACCAACCGTCATTACCCAGACTTTGTCAGTGAGCACAACAAAGACTTTGGTGGCGACAGTATTGGTGGCCGCACTATTCCGTACTTTGACGGCGGCCGAGTCGCTGGTGATGCAATGTTAGGCTTAGATGCTAATACTGGCGAAATGACAGGTAAAAAGCATGATATGGCTTGCCATACTTGCCATAACCCTCACCGCTCAAAAGCTAATGCAGATCAGCCAGGGCACGAAGATGCGATGCTAAAACAGTGTACCGACTGTCATGGCGATAAAGGCTTTACTCCAGATCTACAAGTACATGCATTCGTGGCAAAATGTACCACCTGTCACATGCCAAAGAGCAATCACTTCTTTAGAATTAATCTAGAGTTCCCATCGGCGAGTCCAGAAAATTTCTCTGAAGACGGCATGTATGTACAGCCTTGGAATGTTGCTAAAGATAGTTGTGGCAGCTGTCATGATGATTACGACGAGCGTGCAGCCATCATTGAAAAAATGCACCAATAAGCTAAATCAATAAACGAGCTCAAAACAAAAGCCAATTAGCATCGCTAATTGGCTTTTGTATGTTTTAAGTCTGGCGTTAGTTAACGTATGACTACTTATGGCCCCAAGGCACAGGCGGCAGTGTCACAGGCTTGGTTAGATCAAAGTCGACTCTAAAGTCACGATTCTCTCGCGTTAAGCGATAGGTAAACTCTGCAGGCTTAACATACATATGCCACACATTGGTGACTGATACATTTAAGCCATTGTCTCTAAAGTTATTAATTGAATATGCATCAACCGGGAAAGACTGCTCCGTGGCGCTGCCCATATCGGCTGTCATGCCGCCATACATAGTCACTTTATCTTCACTGCCATCTTTATGGCGATGGTCATGGGCGAGATGCAGGCCATACTGAGTTTTAGTGATCACCCAAGTTCGAGAGTGATCGTCACCGACATGAAACGGCACTTTTAGCACTGTGTCGCTGCACTCGCGCACATGCATAATCAGTTTTTTACCACTAAATGCGGAATCCGCAGTATTACCCGCTGTCACCGTACCCTGAAATGCTTTGCCACAATGAGCCGCTAAATTATCAAAAAAAGCAGTTTGTTCTGAAGTAACCGCCATCGCAGGAAGTGTAAAAGTCGCAGCAGCGAGCAGAGTTATTTGTGAGTATTTTGTTGTTTTCATTATTATCTCCAGTGATTTGTGACTAACCCTACCACAACGAGATAAATTTTAACTTAACAGCAGAAAAGTCCCCTCAACCAAACAGAATGCTGAGGGGGAATTGGTCGCAGGTGAACTAAAAATGCTTGAGTTCGCCCCTCCAAACGCCATGTAAAGAGGAGCTCATCAATGGTAACTAAACCTTCTCAACTCGGATTGGAATACCGTGACGGCAGTTGGCGCCAGTTCAGTAACCATTGAGCATGCTAGCAGCTTGATTACGGGTTGGATCTGCATTGGAAGCATTTGATTAAGATGCTTAACAGCAGAAAAGTCCCCTCAGCCAAATAGAACACTGAGGGGAAATTGGTTGCTGATGAACTAAACCTTCTCAACTCGGATTGGAATACCGTGGCGGCAGTTGGCGCCAGTCCAATAATCATTGAGCATGCTAGCGGCTTGATTACGGGTCGGATCTGCATTGGAATCCATTTGATTAAAATGGTTAAGGTGGCCCCTCAAAACGCCATGCAAAGAGGGGAACCGTTTTAACTAAACCTTCTCAACTCGGATTGGAATACCGTGGCGGCAGTTGGCACCAGTCCAATAATCATTGAGCATGCTAGCGGCTTGATTACGGGTTGGATCTGACGGGATCATCTGATTAATAGCAACACCACCAGCCCGCTCTTTTAAGCCTGCTAGTTTTTTGCCATTAATCACTCGGTCATCACCACCAAACCCTTTTGAATGACCGAATCCATGTGACACACATACCGCACCTTTGGCCACACCAAGGTCAGTTTGCAGCGTGCCCTCAGCAGGTTTGCCATTGGCAGTAACCAACCTGACGCTGTCACCGTCTTTAAGGTTTTGCAGCTGAGCAGTCTCTGTATGCATATAAACAAAGTTGGTTGGACTTATCTCTGCTATGCGTTTGTAAGCGACCGCATAGTTAGATCGCACTGTCGCCTTATAACTTGAAAATAGCAGTGGATATTCTGAACTTGGCCAATGACTGTCCCAACTATCACCATTCCAAAAACGATGTTCATGGTAAGTGACTGTGCCGGGGTAGTATTCACCAGAATAAGCATGGCGTACCTGCGCTACCGCTTCGTGATAAAGCTGCAAACATTTAGCCCCAGCACCTTTAATAAAGTCGCCGTCGTAGCGCTCATCAGCCACATAGTAGCCCCCACGAGATAACAGCGCCTCAACCTCTGTTGCCTCCGTAGCTGTTAGTCTTGGCGTTAACGGTTTCATTGCATAATCTAGCCCAGCCCACTGCCTATCTTCAGCTGTTACCGTTGGCAAACTTTCACACTGCGCTGCCACATTGGCGAGGTATTTAGCATGCCAATCTTCGAAACAAAGTAGATCTGCTTTAGTGCCATCTTCGCGAGCAATCGCGCCTTTACCAAAACCAGGGAGCTGCATATCCAGTGCGATATCAACCAGTAACTGTTCCATACACACATACTGACCAGCAGCGGTTTTAACCGTTCTAGGTGTCACCAAAGGCGCGGCAGCAACCACACCTAACATGTGTGAACCCCACATACGGTCAGCGGCATACTCTTCCAGCATTGAACGATCAGGAATAAAGTAATCAGCGTAGCGGTTGGTTTCATTCATATGGCAATCAATACCAATAACCAGCGGCAAACGTTTAGGATCAGCAATACTTGCGACCACTTCTTGGCTTATTGAAGCTGCGCTATAAAGGAAGTTGTTACGCCAGTTGAATAGCACCTTAGCTTGATAAGGATCACTATTGGCATGGCTAGTCCACTGCTCTGCCGCATTCATTGCCGGCAAGACTTCATGCCAAGGCGTACTTGCAGGGTAAGGGTTCTGGCCTTTGGCGACCTTTTGTTTATATTCTGTCGATGATTCATAAGCGCCATCTCGACAAGCATTAACCACACCATCGAGGCTGACACCATTGTCGATACTAGCTAAGTCGTAACGCCCTTCCATACCGCCAATCGGACCATTACCGTAAATAGCGCCGCCTTTCGCATCATGACTGCCGACTAAGGTATTTAAGGTCGCCCAGATCCATCCCATCACATAACCATCGGATGAGTTAGTACCGCCGTTACCAGCCACACAAGCTTTACGCCCATAACGGCCTAGGTCATTTGCCACTTGGCGCATATCTGCAACTGCAATACCAGACTTAGCGGCATACTCTTGCATGCTGGTGCGTTGTGATTCCTCTCTGAGTAGATGCAGTGAAGAAGCAAGAGTAACTTTACGTCCAGCATTGTCTTTAAGGGTTTTCCTAACAAACAACTCCGCTTTATCACCACTTTCTGCAGAGACAAACTCTTGGCTACCCGCTTTAATAATGATCGCTTCGTCACCTTCTAAGCCAAAGTCTTTTGCTTTGGCAAAGCGGCGATATTGCGGGTGCTTTGGATCAACAATCACTAAATGACCAGCATTAGTATAGTTGAGCTCACCAGCGGCCTTAGCAGCCTGCTCACTAGCACCTTCAAGATGAGTTTTATTAAACCAACCCTCTTCCAGCATAGTGCGGATAACACCAAAAGAGAATGCTGCATCTTGTCCGGGTTTGACAGCCAACCAAGTCGCATTGGTGTCTGCCGCCACGGTGGTGCGCAGCAGAGGATCAACACAAACATACTTGAACTTTCTATCGACTCGGCTATCGGCGAGGCCGCGTCCAACACGGTTTAAGCTCGCGCCCGAAGACCCAGGGCTAGTGCCCATAAACAGACCGTACTCAACATTTTCCCAATCAACATCATTGAGCCACTCTTCAAAGCCTGCCGCCATCCCCAAACTGTAACCCGTTGCTTGAGCGGCACCACAATAAGCATGCTTAGTGCCTAGATTACTTGTACCCCATGATTGCTGCATAAAGCGAGCGTAAAAGCTGCCACGCAACGTGTCTTCTGCACAGTAAGTGGCAAAAAGGTGGTTAGCCGCCGAGCCAAACTCTGGGTAGCCCGGCTTTACGGGTTTATCGAGTTGACGCAGGCTACGTAAGCCTTCAACGTGGCCTTCACCAAATAGATCGCCACCAGCTAAAATCTCTTGTAGTGCTTGCTCGTAACTAATAGTGACCCATCTACCTTCACCACGCTTACCGTCGCGCTTGAGCACTTGGGTGACACGGCGTTCATCATCGACAGAGTCGGCACAACTTGCCCCTTTCGCACAGGTTGTAGCACGGTTTTCTAGCCCCTTCTCTCCCGCTAAGGCGATATAGCTTTGCTTAACACTGGTTTCAATTGGTAGCGGTGAACCGGAGTTGTTTTCACAATATGGGTTACCGCCGACTTTTAAGATCTTGTCATTTTTAGCATCGACACGGACTCGCAGGCCACAAATGTTATAGCAGCTAAAACAGCGTGAGTATGCGGTACGCACACCTGCAGTTTGCTGCCATTCACCATTAGCATCTTGCTGACACTCAGGCGGGATCGGATGGCCGAATCGGCTCACATCTTGACTACGAGCAGGATGTATCGAGTTGGAGTTATCACTGCAACCAACAGTTGCCGCAGCGACAGAAACAACGCCTGCCTGCGTTAAAAATTTACGTCTATCCATTACCAGCTCCTAGCGTTGCCATTCGAGGAAATTAAGTGACAAAATCTGTTTATCCTGTGGCTGTTCAGGCAAACCGATATAAAAGATATTTGGTTTAGTCCCCTCTCCTGCCAACATGGCATACACCTTATTATCAGCAACCAGTTTTGAGACTGTGCTATTTGGGTCATTCAAATCACCAAAGCTGCGTGCCTCGCCAATGCAGGTTTCTACACAGGCAGGCAGCAGTCCCGCTGATACACGATGAATACAGAAGTTACATTTTTCTGGAGGAGTCTCTAAGCTTTCATCTTTACGTCTTGCCCCATATGGACAAGCATCGACACATAACTGGCAGTGAATACACTCGTCATGATCGATCACCACAATGCCATCTTCTTCGCGTTTGTAAGTTGCCTCAGCAGGGCAAACATCAACACAAGGAGGGTTATCACATTGATTACATTGATTAGGTACCGCAAGCGTCGCTAAACCGGTGCTGGTTTCGAGTGCCGCTTGGTTGACACGAGTTCGACAACGGCCAGCCTCAGTTTGGTTTTCCATTGCACAGGACACAGTACAAGATAGACAGCCTGTGCAACGGCGAACATCAAACACCATAGCCAATCTTTTTCCAGCGGTTTTAGCTTGAAGTTGCGCGCTAGGGATAAGAGTCAACATTGCTCCACCAGCGGCCATTTTTAATATGGATCGTCTATCCAACATATTCTTTCCTTATTGTGAATGCAGTAATTAATACTCATCGCACTTATAAAATCTATTTTTAAAATACACTTAAAAATATAAATATATAAACAAAGGAACAATTAAACCTGTAAATATCAAGTAATGGTCACAATAGAAAAATAATTTAATATTTAATGAAATTAAATCAAGAGATAGATTTAGGACAAAGTTCACATTGTAAAAATATTTATATATTTGATGAAATTAAATATATAGATAGGTTTAAGACAAGACTCACATAACAAAAATAGCTAGCTAGACTTGTATCACGCTTTTATCACCCCCGCTCAACAAACAAAAGTAAAGCATTGATTGGCAACGAATTACAAGCAGTCAGCACTTAAGCCACCACATGGTACTAACGTGCAAGTTAATAACGGCTCACAGATAAATTAATTATCCAGAGTAAATATCACTATGTGATATTTGCGAATATTAATATGTAAAACTCGAGAGCTAAATCAAAAATATAAAAACAAGCTTTTAAAAAGTGTGACTTATAACACTGAATATCGCAACTCTTAAATAGATTATATAAACCACACAAAACGCAGGTGATTAACCCATGAATAAAATAGACCAATTAAATTACAATCAATTAAAAGTATTTATTGCAATATATGAACATGGTCAAAGTCACCAAGCTGCAAATGAGTTAGGTATGACAGCCTCGGGCGTCAGTAGAACCTTAAAAATATTAAGAGACATATTTAAAGACTCTCTTTTTATCAGACGCTGCTCTGGTTTTGTCGCTACCGAGAAAACCCACCAACTTATTCCTATGGCAAAAAGTCTAGTCGAACAGTATCAAAAAATTGAGATGCAACATTCTGTATTTACCCCTGCGGAATCAGGAGGCCAGTTTGTTATCCACGCCTATGATGAATTTGTTTATGCGGTACAGAAAGTGGTTCGCAATGACATTCTAAAAGAAGCACCCAACTTAAGGTTTGATGTTCGGGTACTGACTCATGATTGCTCCACTGAACTTGCCAATGGCGATATGGACTTTGTGGTCGTTTATGAAGGCTTTAATGCTAAAAACCTTAATTATGAAATGTTCTCTGAAACTGACAGCCTCTACATCTTGGCCCAGCGTGACCACCCTATTTTCCATCAAACGATTACGCTTGAAAACCTCTCTCGCTACGCCTGCTTAGAGATTGATAACTACGACGATCTCGCCTGCCCACTATTGGTCAATTTATGTCGTGAACAAGATCTATGCATGGAAGTAGAAGGTTATACCGACAGCCTAGCATCAGCAATGCGCTTACTCAGCGAAACCGACGCTATCACTTTGAGCTGCAACCAATTTACACGCCAATTCGTCAACATGTTGCCAGATATCAATTACATAAAATTACCAGATGACTTGGCACAAAAATGCCGAGTTCGTCGGCGTGAAAACCGTGAGATTGGTAACTATGTCTTGTTCGGAGATACCAATCATTCGGCTGCATTCAACTGGGTCAAATCCAAATTAATTTGCGGGCTAGAAAGAGAATGGCGCATAGCCAGTGAAGCCTAGCGTTATATCCACAGGGGAAGTCAAAGGCGGGTCGATGAGAGACCTAATTTTGCATTTAAAGGAGCTAAACCAGAACCAAAACAGCGTGTGACCGAGTGAGTGATTTGCTACGCCTGAAGCCAAGTCACTGACAAAGCAATATCAATGTCGTCAATGCGAAAAGAATAAGTAGTGAATTAACACTATCAAGATGGGGAAAACATATGAAAATTAACAGACGCACCTTCCTGCAGGGAGTTGGAGCCAGTTCTGTTGTCGGTTCTTTGTCTGGCTTAGTGCCAGGTATAGCTACTGCAACAGAACGCGGAGGCGCACCAGACAAGATGCTTAAACGTGAGGGTAAAATCGTTTATCACACTTGTCAGCGTAACTGTGCTGACCGTTGTCTGCTGAAGTTTACCGTTCAAAATGGCCGAATGACCTATGTCGAAGGCGCATCAGAGATGAAAAAAATGGGAACATCTCCGTGCGTTAAAGGCCACGCCTACGTCCAGTATACTTATGCTGCCGACCGCATTTTGCACCCTATGGAACGAGCGGGAGCAAAAGGTGAAGGTAAATGGCGCCGCATCAGCTGGGATGAAGCTTACCAAAAAATCTCTAGCCGCTTACAACAAATCATCAAAGAGCATGGCGCTGACTCCATTTTGCCATACAGCTATTCAGGCCATGAAGGCGTTATCGGTAAATACGGCGGACCAAGCCGTTTCTTTAATGCAGTTGGTTCTCGCAAGCTAGATCGTAAAGTGTGTGTTTTCGCCGCTTATGAAGGATTGAAGTCTGTTACGGGTACTTACCAAGGCCCAGATCCCTACGACAACATTTACACCAACTGTTATATCTCTTGGGGGCAGAACGAAACTGCCACTAACGTGCATGGCATTAAGTTCATTAACCAAGCACGCGACAAAGGCGCTAAGCTATTAGTTGTCAACCCAGTGCGAACACCTATCGCATCACAAGCTGATATCTGGCTACAACCAAAACCAAGTACCGATACCCATCTTGCGACGGGGATCATGAAGTACCTGATTGAAAATAACTTAGCCGATACTCAGTTTATTGAAGCTAACACTATTGGTTACCAAGACCTGCTTAAACGCGTAGACGAAATGAGCTATGACGAAATAGAGAAGGTTACCGGTGTACCAAGAGAGAAGATGTTTAAGTTTGCCAAAGTTTACGGTGAATCTGAGCTCTCTGTGATTCGCCTTGGTTATGGTATGCAGCGTAACTACAACGGTGCACGTATGTCGCGCGCGATTGCGATGATGCATGCCGTTGCGGGTCAATACGGTAAAATTGGTAATGGTTTCGTTTACGATAATACCCAAGCCGATGACAGCTTAAACTACTCTAAAGGCCGTGCGGATCATATCCATCCAAATGGCGACACCGTGGGTCATGTGAACATGACGGAGATTGCTAAAGCGATTCATCCAACAAACCCAACCGCTTACGGTAAACCTATCAAGCCAATTAAGGCTGTCATCAACTACAACGGTAACTTTGTATCAGTCGCACCAGACTCTAATGCCTGTCGTTTAGGCGCCATGCGTGATGATCTGTTCTTAGTCGTGCATGACTTCTTAATGACAGATACCGCAGAACTGGCTGACATTATTGTGCCATCGACTACCCAGTTTGAGTTCCCAGATATGGGCACCGACTACAACTGCTACCACATGCAAACTTCTGAAAAAGTGATTGAGCCTTTAGGTGAGTCTAAAGACAACTGGATCTTCTTTAAGGAACTTGCCGCTCACATGGGACTGGATCATCACCCAGAGATGCGTGTTGATTATGAACAGATCCTACGTGACTTCTTAGATACCGAAGAGCCAGCATTTAGACACAACAACATCACTTATGAGCAGATCATTAAAGAGAAGTTTGTCACCGTCTATGATCAACGCCCTTACTTTGGCGACGGCAAGTACAAGACGCCAAGTGGCAAAATTGAGTTCTACTCAGAGATGATGAAAGAGGCGGGCTACCACCCAGTCATCGACTTTGGTTTGCCAGAAGATGAGATGACCCCAGAAGAGAAGAGCTTGCCATTCCGCATGCTATCTCCAGCGATCCCTCAGCGTGCTAACAGTTCGTTCTACAACGTGAAGTACATTCGTAACTTCCCTGCGTACTTCGCCAAAATTAACACCGAAGATGCTAAAGCGCTTGGCATTAGCAATAACGACAGAGTCAGACTCAGCAACCACCGAGGCGAAGCATACTTTGTCGCCCAGGTTTCCAGTCAAGTGGGTCGCGGCACCGTAATGGCACCAAAGAACAACTGGCGTCGTATGGATCCGCAAGGTAAAGCCAGTTGCACCAACAACCTCACCACCGACAAGTTAACCGATATGGGCGGCTGTTCAGCCTACCACTCGACTAATGTCGCGATAGAAAAAGCCTAAGGAGTAAAAGATGTCTATTAATCAAAAAGTGGGCTTTGTCTTCAGACAAGAAAATTGTGTCGGTTGTGGTGCTTGTACAGTGGCCTGTCAAATTCACAATGAGCTTCCTGAAAACCATCGCTTCCGTAAGGTCGATCGCTATGAAGTGCAGCGCGAAGATGGCGCAGTTGATGTGTGGCTATCCCACTCTTGCATGCACTGTGAAAACCCAGCTTGTTTGATGGTTTGTCCAGCAAAAGCTTACCACGTTAGAGACGACGGTATTGTAGTACTAGACCGCGAGAAATGTACGGGTTGTGGCTTATGTGCCAGCGCCTGTCCTTATTCAGCAGTCAGTATTCGCGAAGATGATGGCAAGGCCGACAAGTGCAACATGTGTGTTGAACTTCTTGACCGTGGCATGAAGCCAGCTTGCGTCACCGGTTGCCCGGTTCAGTGTATTGAAACAGGCAATATCGATGAGGTGTTAAAGCGACCTTCAGCAAGTAAAGAAGGTATCGGCTACGGCGATTGCATCACGAAACCTAACATGGTGATTATTAAGGAACGCGCATAATGACTAGCCAATATGGTCCAACGGCAACGGCTTACTTTGCCTTTAAGTCGATGATTTTCTTTCCATCTAAGGCAGAGGCGTTAAACGGATTAATCGCGTATCTCGAAGCGAGTAATCCACAAAGCCCTTTGTTAAACGAAGCAAAGCGCTTTATCGACGATGCATCTGAACTGGAGTTTGACTTCAATCGCATGTGTATTGGGCCATATAAGTTGTTGGTTGCTCCCTACGAGGGAGTCTACCGCAGCGGTAATCATGTCATGAATACAGACGAGACCGTCAGAGTTGCTGAGTTTTACCAACATATTGGCTTAGTCATTGACGAAAAATTCAATGAACCAGCCGACTTTATCGGTAACGAATTGGAGTTTCTCTACTGTGTTCACGCGTTAGCCAGTGAGCAGAAAGCAGCAAACGATATCGAAGCCTTTGAGGAACTAACGGCCATTGCCGATGAGTTTCTTACTAAGCATCTGGGTACGTGGGTCACTCCCTTCTGTGAAGGAATAAAAAACCATGCTCAACATGCATTTTGGCGCGAATTTGCTACTGAACTGCACCTTTTTGTCACTAAGCAAATGCAGTGATGGCTTAACGTTATAGAACCAAAGTTAAGCCACTATGTACTAAGCAAAAAGGTAATAGCCGTCGGTAGCTGAACTTATACCCCATCAGCTATTTGGCGGGTAGAACCAAATAGGCGACCTAAAGTCGCTAAAGGAGTTATGAATGAACAGAGCAATAAGATTGTTTAGTTTTATTGTCATTAGCCTGTTTGTCTCAACGGCAGCTATGGCTGCTGACGTTGCAACACTGCAACCTCAACAATGGCAAACAATTCAGGAACACGCTATTCCAGGTGACATCCCTGAGATCCGCGGTATGCCAACACAAGTTGAACTATTAATGCCGGCATCAGTACCAGAAGATGCCAATGAAGCTGTACTTGGTTACTTAGGTGCCACCGATAGCATCGCATTTTTAGTGTTTGCCAGCCTATTTGGCGTCATTGCGCTATTTATCATTTTTATCATGGTAAATGGTATCTCGCGTCTAGATAAAGGCTTCTCAGGCAAGATGATCAAACGTTGGTCAGGCCTAAGTATCAGTGTGCATTGGCTAGGTGCTATCGCTTGCATACTACTCATGCTAACTGGCTTAGTTTTGGCTGGCGGTCGACACTACTTTGAGCCAAGCATGAATGCGCCAAGCTGGGCATCACTGGTAGGGCTTTCAAGTGGCCTACATGAGTTGATGGCGTTCCCATTCATCTTGGGTTACCTGTTAATGATTTTGATGTGGGCACCAAAGCAGATCCCGGCAAGTTATGACTTGAAATGGTTTGCTGTTTTAGGTGGTTACCTCAATACCGGTAAGCAACACCACCCAGATGCAGGCTTTGCCAATGCGGGTGAAAAGCTGTGGTTTTGGGTGTTTGCCCTCTTTGGCGGTGTGATGGTGGTTTCAGGGCTAACAATGATGTTCCCAGAAACCTTTGTAGTGACTAAGAATACCGCTAACTTTATGCTGGTATTACATATTGTCTCTACCATCATTATCAGCGCATTCTCAGTCGTACACATCTTCATGGCAACCGTGATGTCTGAAGGCGGCATGTCCAACATGACCTCAGGTTACTGTGACGAAAACTGGGCTAAACAACACCACAACTTATGGTTCAAAGAGCTGAAGTAACTCAGCACCACTGATACCACTCGCCCACCAGCGTTAAAACTGGTGGGCAATTAAACCAAATACATTTATTCGATCTGCACCAGCTCTTGCCATTAGAGCGGGCGACTTGCTGCAGCCGAAATATAGGGAAATAGATTAATGAACACACTTAAATCACTGGTGGCTATCGCCGTTAGCCTATGCTGCGTAAATGCTTATGCTGCTGATAACAATGCGGAACTTGAAGCGCGTATTGCCAAACTTGAAAACAATGCCGCGCCATCACAGTTCAAAAATAGCCAAGTAAGCCTATACGGCTCTATTCGACCAACACTCAGTTACTTAGATGATAGCCAAGATGAAACTTGGGATGTACGCGATGCACTATCCCGTATCGGTATTAAAGCCAGCACTGAATTTGCCGACGGCTGGACCGCTATCGCTCAAGGCGAGTGGAGTGTTGATATTGCTAACTCAGGTAACTTCGGTAAAGCACGCCAAGCCTACGCTGCCATAGCGTCACCTTATGGCCAAGTCGGCATTGGTAAGCAACGTCCTGCGCAGTACACCTTAGTGGCTGAATATGTCGATATCTTTAACCACGGCAATAGCCCGTACGCTTACGACCATGAAAGCCCATTTTTCGTCGATAACTTTGTCACCTACCAGCTAGTCACTGGTGACTTCACCTGGATGGCGGGCGCTCAGTTTGATGGCGACAATGGCGATGATGCAACCGATATGGTCAACCTTGGTGTTGGCTATGACATTGACCAGCTGCACATCGGTTTAGGCTATGTCACGCAAAACACGGTTGACAGTAATAGCATCGAAGGCGACGACAGCACTGTTGGTGGCGTCGTGGCTTACACCTTCAGTAATGATTTGTACCTTGCCGTAAGCTATCAAGACAAGCAGTACAACTATGGTGCTGGCAGCATCAATAAAGATCGCAACGGCAGCACCTTAGATACCGCATTGGCCTACCCTATTTTTGATGACTACAAAATTAAACTCGGTTACTTCCAATTTAAAGATGGTATCGATGGTGCAACATCTGCAGATTACGATGGCTTCAACACCACTCTTGAGTGGAACCCAATCGACAATGTTCGCGTCCACCTAGAGTACCTAGATAAGAGCTACGATCATCAAGACAATGATCACGCGATTACTATCGGCTTTAGATACGACTTCAACCTCACGTGGCAAGGCTAGTTTAACCGCTCGTTATACCGAACGGTATTAGCAAGCTCCAACCTAAAGAGGCCATCAAGGCCTCTTTTTATTCCTGTCACTTCGGGAGAAGAACATTGTTAGGATTTAGAAAATCGCTTATCGCGTCAATGGTGACGATTGTTGCCCTATGTCTGGTGATCTCAAACTGGCTGTCTTACATCGAGATCAAACAAACGACCATTGCCAACACCAATGAAACACTCACTAATGTCGTCAAATACGAATCCAATAACATTGAAAGCTGGTTTAAAGAGAAAGCCGATGCTATTGATGCCCTAGCTCAGCACTATCAATCAGGTAGCTATCAAGACAACTATGCCAATGCTGCACGGCTTTCTACCGATGTGGGCGGCGTGGCACGGATCTACTTTGGTTTTGACGATGGCACAGCTTACTCCACAGAGACCAACAGCAAGTGGCTAAACGGCAAAGCCATACCCGAACAATACGATCCGCGAACTCGGCCTTGGTATCAGCAAGGGAAGTCATCTCACAACCTTGATGTTACCGACATTTATGTTGATGACGGCACCGGCCATGATGTAATTTCAATCCTTAAAAACCTCGGCGATGGTGTGGTGCTCGGTGATATAGAACTCACCTACTTAGGCGATACCGTCAAAGCCGTTAACTACCCAGGTGCGGTAACACTAATTACCGATCAAACCGGTAAAGTATTGGCCTCTGAATCGCCAACACTTGTCACTGGAACCCGCTTCTCAGATTTTGGCTTAGCCCAAGTGCAGCAAACATTGCTCGCTAACGACGAAGCGATGCAAGAATACACCTTAAATGGCGTCGACAAACTCGCCGTCTCCAAAGCGATTTCATTAGTGAATGGTAAGAAGTGGTATCTATTTATTGCGCTCGATAAGTCAGTGGCTTATGCCAACGTCAATCATGCGCTTTATAGTGCGGTAATCTCCTCCAGCGTCATGTTAGCCATAGCGATCAGCCTACTACTTGGCGTTTTATATCTACTTTATCGACCAATTTTATCGCTCAAAGAGATGGTAACAGCGCTGTCTACAGGTAATGGCGATCTCACTCGCCGCCTAACCGTTAACAATGATGACGACTTAGGGCAGATTTCAGCAGGCATTAACCGCTTTATCGAAAACCTGCAATCTATGATGCTTGAGGTCTTACAGTCATCAACTCATATCGCCAGCAGTGTTGAACGATTAAAGTTAGAAACAGAATCTAATAGTGCCATTTTAGTCGCCCATACCACTGAGACAGAGCAGATAGTTACCGCGGTAGAGGAGATGAGCGCCACTGCCAATGATGTCGCCAGAAACGGCGCTGAAACCGCCTCTTTCACTCAAGTCACTAAAAACCAAACCATGGATTCGAAAGCTGTCGTCGCCAAGGCAACCAGTACCGTTGCACAACTGGTGCAAGAAGTGGAAAACACCTCAAGCAATATTGAGCAAATAGACAAAGACACCATCAACATTACTCTAGTGCTTAAAGTGATCGGCGAAATCGCCGATCAGACCAACCTTTTAGCACTGAATGCCGCCATTGAAGCGGCGCGCGCTGGCGAGCAAGGCCGAGGCTTTGCCGTGGTTGCTGATGAAGTCAGAGCCTTAGCAGCCCGAACCCAAGCCAGTACCGCCGAAATAGAGCTGACGCTCAATCAACTCCGAGAAGCTTCGAATGCCGCTATGGCCTCGATGGATGCGACTAAGAATACTTGCATCAAAACCGCTGAAACCACTGAAGTAGTCGCCGCAGATCTGGATGCGATTGGCGATTCGGTCAATCAAATTAACGATCTGAATACTCAAATTGCCACCGCAGCGGAGGAGCAAAGTTCGGTATCCAGTGAGATTACTCGCAACATGTCAGCCATTAGCGAAATGGCTAGCGAACTGGCCATCAATGGTGAGACCAGCAGTAATGAAACCGTCAATCTGGCGACAGCTAACCATCAACTAGAGCTGATAGTGAGTCAGTTTAAGCTTAAGTAATCAGTCGCTGTGGCACACGGCCTTGCTTTAAGCAATCAAACTTCGTTTGATAAAGGTCGTGGTGCTTCGCCCACACCAGACCAAAAAGGGGAAAGCGCTTGCCCCCCTTTTGGATATCCCTCAGCGCCCCGGCGAAATTTAAAAATCAAAATTTCCAACGGGGGAGATAGGTGTCTGCAAGATTAGCTAATGAAATATGAATATAGGTGCTCACTGAGATACAGGTTTATCAATTTTAAAGCGCTAACCGGTTACTCAAGCGTTGATGATTTTACGCTTTTATAACCCAGTGCAGATGCGGCTGAGGCCTTCGAAAACTAGGGCGTTTTCGTAGAGTCCACAGGGATGTGTTAACGGCGAGCCTCTGCAGTATCTGTACATACGCCGACCGCAGGTCATTGGAACCACAAATACGCGACGCTACAAATATTGGCTTACCGATAATAAAAATATCCCTATCTATTTATACTTTTGACTTAAACGGATTAAATGCAAGCATTAGTGCAGCATAGGTACTTTCACTGTCTAAAGCTTCTCTCAGCGAATCCATTGCAAGCTCTACTTTGACAGCATCATAACTAGACATGGGAATATGCTTGGTTGTTGTTTTTTCTTTCGAACGGAAAACTTCTAGTTTTAACAGCACGATATCTGACCAACCAATCTAGAATTTATTTCCATACTTATAGCACTTCATTTCCGTAAGTAAATAATTAATATAGATTATATTGGTATTTCTATTTGTAATAAACCAAGTCCCTGCTTTAGAATAGCCCCTGTAGTAGTTGGTATAAGCGTTTTATTTGAACTGCTGCGATACAAATTTACCCACCCCAGTAAGTTCGAATAAACACACTTGGAATTCAGCGATGTTTTTTAAAAGAAAAAAAGAAAAAAGGCCAACACTGGCTTGGGAACGACTCGATAATAATGGCGGACCTGCATATACATTTAGAACCAAGGTGCCTGGAGGTTGGTTAGTCGCAACCCGTGAGCCTCATGGTGACGGCGTTGGCAGTGGAGCCACATTTCTGCCTGACCCAAATCACCAGTGGAACGGCTATTCACTCGGTCAAGAAGAGCTAGAACAACAAGAGATCGAGCAACAAGTTCCAGAAGCTCCTTGCGCAAAGTGTAAAAAGTTAACCAATCACATCGTTGCCGGCCAATATAAATGTGGCTGGTGTGACTAGTTCGCCATCTCCTTGGCAGCTCATCTCGTCGTTTAGGCCGAATAATTGGGGCAAAGTAATATTGACTGTTATGCCCCATAAATAACATTGACTACTAAGGTTAATGGCGCAAATCTTGACTGCCTACTATGCTAGATTTGATTTACATGCAGATCATTGCAGTACTTCTGCGTAATGACGAATGACTGGTGGTCATTTTCTCCCCCCTACGCTAACGCTCATAAATTTAGGATAAAATGTCATGGACACGCTACAAAATGCAGCAGATAACAATCCGATAATGGTCGTGGTTAACATCCAGTCAGAGCATACTTCACAAGCAGAGCTGTACACTATCACCCTCAGTTTAGTCGATAACACCCGCGAAGAGTCTGGCTGCCTCGAATACAACTGCTATTGCAACATTGATGATGACAGCGTCATGGAAATGATACTTTTTAAAAATACCGCCGCCCACAAAGCACATATGAACAGCCCGCATGTGTTAGCGTTTCAAGAGAAATACCAGCCATTAAATCTGCAATATCGGGTGCAGCGAGTAAATTACACGTCGTAAAGATGTGATCTTTTTAGCTACTAGCTAAACTTCACTGCAAACTCATTCGGCCACAAGTCCGTTGCAAAACCACCAAACTATATAGCCTTTTAGCAAGCGTTTACCACTGATAAAACGCAACAACTCATTAACAACTAACTGTTTGTTATTTATAGATTAATCTAGTAGCATCCCCGCCATAGATATTCGCTTTCCTCTCTTACATAAGTCAGATTTTTCATTTAACAGGACGTTAGAATGGACTCATTTCCAAAATCTCAGATTATCGAATTCAACCGCAAAGATATCGCCAGTATCGAGCAAGCCTTAATCACATACCAAACAAAGCTCGCAGCGCATCAAGCCTTCAAAAATAGTCAGTTTGATATTGCATTCATGGACAATAGCAGCGGCCAACGTCAGCACCTTCAGTTTGCAGATACCGCACAAGCAGAGCTCGCACTGCAAGCATTGAACCTCACCCCTGATGGCGGCTACAACCTACAAGATATAGTGACGGAAAAGAGCAGCCTGTATATTTCAGAAGCCCTGCTATTCGCTATTACCCTTGAACATGACGCCCTAAAACCACAGCTTCGTCACACCGCGCAAGCTATGGTTAATTATGCTCGCTATGAAAATGACACCAGCGAGATGTGGGTCGATGATATGCGGGTTTTCGGCGCCGAAGCCCTGTTTATGATGGCGATGCAAGATGCTGAAGATGCGATTTATCTGGCGCAGTTTTTTATCCCCTACTGGGATGATGAGCATGCCACTGGCTATGAGCATATGCTGCTCACTCTGCTGCGCCATCACGGTTGGTGTGACGCCATGATGAGAGCATTTGTCTGGTGTGATAATAGCGCCTTTCGCTTCGCCTTTTATGGCAGCCACTGGGAAAGCACCACCGCAGAATATCAGCCGCTGGGGGAGTTTTTGCAGCAAAACCCGCTGCAATATCCGCGTTTTATTGAACTACTCAAACAGCGTTTTGCTGCGCAGCCGATGCTGGTTGAGAACGAAAGCGAAGATTTAGATAGCCAAAAGCCAATACTGGCAATTTATCAAAGTTTATTTCCCGAGTTTTGCAGCTGGGAGGATGAAGAGGTAAGCCGTCAACTCGGGCGTCATTTTATTAATTACACGCTTGAAAATGAGGCAATGGATTTACAGCAACAGCTAGAAAATGAACTCGATAGCCCACTATCGGCCTATGCTCAAAGTGTCTTCCAGCGGCAAGAGGAAGATCGCCGATATGACCAACTCAAGGAGGAGCGACAAGCCGAAATGGGTGGCACCCATATGCTAACGGATTTCATCGCCACTTTAGACAATAGCGATGCACTGTTGAAATATGTGGTACTCAATGAAAATCCTGCGATTCTCGAGACTATTGAGCCCTTTGATATTTGGGCACATTGTAAAATTCATGCTCCTTCGCTTTATGATGCAATGGATGAGGCTTGCTGGGATAGAGGCAATTTAGACAATCTGCGTGAGAATATACACGAAGTACTTAGCTATCCAGCCAACGATCTACTCGAAGATGAAGAGTGCTATTTTGATGTTGAGTTTGAGCAAGGGGTTATTTGTAAAGCTTACCTAAGCCCAGGTGAAAACAGTATTAGCCATGTAAAATCTGCGCACATAATGCTGCGGTTTGTCGATATTTTCTATCGTGTTTTAGGTCAGAAAACCTTATCGGCAGAGCTATGTGAAATGCTCACCGGTGAAGGTGACTATCAGCCGATAATGACCACTGAGGCTTACTATGCGCGCTTTGACCCAGCCCCCGCGGCGGCGGAAGGCGAACTCAGCAAACATGATAAACGTAAACTAGAGCAGATTATCGACGGCTTTAGTGATATGGACGAACCCGTCACATTGGCCATGCTGCAGCAAGCCGACAATCTATTCAAGCAACGTACTTGCTATGATATTAACTACTGGTCTGAAGATAATCTTGGCACTGATGCGCTCAAAGCCTACCTACTGCTACAAGATACCAGTAACCACATCGATGATACCTATACTGCGGGGCTAAAAACAGGGTTAGGTAAAGCATTTGAGCGGGCTGTAGCTTTGTTGCTGGAACGTGCCGAAATTCAAGGCGAAGGCCACTTTGAAGACAAGGGCTTTAACCCGGTTGAGCTTGAGCAAGTCAGAAACTATTTCACTAAGGATAAAGCAGAACTTAGCCAAACTGAGATAATCGCACTGTTTGATCAGCATCTGCACCGAGATGACGTATGTCGTCAATCTGATCTGTATTTTCCTAAAATCAGTGACAAGCAGATTAGCTACCACTTTTTCAAAGATTACGATGATGACTACCAGCGCGTTGCCATTATGTGCTTTTGGCTAAAACAGGTACCCACTGCTGCAGGTCAAATTGCTGAGCGATTATGGCAGCTGTTGATCACCATGGCGCCAACGAAGATGATCCACCATATGGGCCGTCTTTATAGCTGCCATGATTATCGTTTAAAGTTCGACAATCAGCTCGATGAAATTAACTTTTACCAGCTGCTTAATCGCCAAGGTATCGCCGAAGATTACACCTTAGCTTATCAAGTCGAACAATCTATTGGCAGCAGCAGTCGCCAGAGTGAATACCTTGCGCTAATTGATTTGATGGAAGAGACCATTCCCGCTAATGCAGCCCAAGCAGGCATGATAGCGGCTAGCAATAGAGCGCAAGCACACGCTTTACTGCGAGGCTTAGATTATACCTATCAGAGCCATAAGCTCGATTTCCATCAAGATGTGGCACTACGCTTCCCAGAACTTCCTTTTCAGTTAGACGCTGACTTACGCCAATGTTTAGCTGACTTTATCGCTCTTAATAGCCGCTCATGGGAAAGTGTTATTGCGCATCAATTTAACGCATCGGCACTGTATTTCGATCACGCAACCGACATCAGTGACCTACCGAAAAAGTTGCGTTTGCCATTTCGTTTGCACCCAGATGCCGACATCAGTCAGCCGCGTCATTGCAATAATATGAGTTGGATCAATGCCACCATTGCCCAGCGAGTTGGCGATGAATTGTTGATCTTGGTACTCGATAAAGACGCAGCCAACTACGACCACCTCTATATCGGTGGCCAGCTACTTATTTTAGACAGCGATATCGATGCAGCTACCGTTATTGACGCTGTGCAACAACTACCAGAGCAGGCTGAACGCAAACAAACTCTTGCAGCTAGCCTATGGGCTTACTTACAGGGAGAAACCTGTTATGAGGACTTTGCGCCGGTATTTAATACCTATTTAACCACTGAAACAGTTGTCGGTATCGATCAATATCGTTGTTATAGCGTAGGCCAGTTCTTATGGCGTATCGATGAGCCACGCCGCGAGCGACTCATGCTGTTGCTTGCCAACCATAGTTACAGAGCCTACAAGGTGATTATCGAGCAGATGGTAACGGCACAAATGGATCAACAAGTCAGCCAAGGGAAAATCGATCTAGCGACTCGTTTTGACTTAGATAGCGATGATTATGAGCAGAACGCTTACAAGCAGCTGATGGATTGGTTATTTAGCCATGATGTAAAGCGTGAACTCATCGTACTGTTTGCCATAAAAAACTACCACAATTGCATGGGAGATTATCTGGCGCAGCTTGCTCGCAGTGGTGAACTTAAGCCAATGCTGGCTTACCTGCACGTAAGCAATCGCGCATCATTAGTGGACATTTTAGCTGAACAAGCCGACGCCACCGAACTGCTAACGATATTTAAAGGTGAGAAATCCCGCCAAGTGCGCGATCGCATTGCTGCTGCCACCCCTATGGTGCAAACCTAAAACCATTGCTAATAGCCAAGGCTGCGCCTAAAGGTCATCTGTCGATGTCGCTTTAGGCTTCAATCAAACCAAGCTGCTGACTTTTCAGCGGCTTGATTTTTTACTTTGTCGTCGACATACATAGACACCATCGCCAATGCTGCAGCCAACGCACCTAAGTCATCAGAAAAGCCCACTACTGGGGTTAAGTCGGGAATGGCATCAATAGGTGCGATGAAATAGGCCAGCGCACCAAAGATGACCGTTTTAGCCCACTTAGGCGTATCTGGCCGCTGCGCCGCGTAATACAAACACAGCGCATTATCGATCACTTCACGGCCGGCTTTTTTGGCAAACTGCTTTACCTTCAGCCAAAAGTTATCGTCGCTGTAATCTGAGTTATTTGGGATATCTGAATTATCTGCCATTACCCACTCCAATAAAAAAGGGAATACCCAATGATATTCCCTTATTTCTACTGATTTGGCTAGCGCTTGTAATCAAGAATAATCACTACCTTTGATGCTTTGGTGTAGTGCCCCAAGCATTCTTTTTAGCCGGGCGTTTGCCGCCAGGCTTAGCGCCAGATTTTACGCCTTGGCCCTGTTTATTGCCGTTGGCTTTAGCTTCGCCCGACTTTTTCTGTCCAGTTTTGCCTTGCTCCGACTTGCGGTCAGCAAATTGATCAGCCGAGAAACGGGTGAAGGCTTTTTTGCCTTTGCCATCGTCCTTGGTATTCAGTTTCTTCTTATTGCGCAGCGCTTCACGCTCTTGACGCGATTCCGCAGGGACTAAACAGCTTGGGCTATTACCAATCAGCTTGTCTTTACCCATAGCAATAAGAGCTTCACGGATAAGTGGCCAACCTGCTGGGTCGTGGTAACGCAGTAGCGCTTTATGCAATTTACGCTGACGGCCTTTTTTCGGTACCGACACCTCTTCACTACTGTGCTTGACGTTCTTTAGTGAATTTAACTCAGTGTGGTAAATGGTGGTCGCATTTGCCATTGGCGATGGATAGAAGTTTTGCACTTGATCGAGCTTAAACTTCTCACCTTTAAGCCATAATGCCAGATTCACCATGTCTTCATTAGTGGTACCCGGGTGCGCCGAGATAAAGTAAGGGATCAGGTATTGTTTCTTACCCGCCTCTTTGGAGTACTTATCGAACAGCTCTTTAAACTTGTCGTAACTGCCCATGCCCGGCTTCATCATCTTGTTCAGCGGGCCCTCTTCAGTATGCTCTGGGGCAATCTTCAGGTAACCGCCCACATGGTGGGTTGCCAGCTCTTTAACGTAACGCGGATCTTCGGTGGCCAAGTCATAACGTACCCCAGAGGCGATAAGCACCTTCTTAATGCCAGGTACATCACGGGCTGCGCGGTACAGATCGATAGTCGCTTGATGATCGGTATCTAAATGGCCACAAATTGAGGGAAAAACGCAAGATAGACGGCGACAGGTGCTTTCAGCTTTTACACTAGAGCAGCCAAGACGGTACATGTTGGCTGTTGGGCCACCAAGGTCCGAGATCACACCAGTAAAGCCCGGCACTTTATCTTGGATATCTTTAATCTCTTTCACAATCGAGTCTTGTGAACGACTTTGAATAATGCGCCCTTCATGCTCGGTAATCGAACAGAATGAGCAACCGCCAAAGCAGCCTCGCATAATATTGATCGAAGTCTTAATCATGTCGTAGGCAGGAATTTTTTCTTTGCCGTATGAAGGATGAGGCACACGCTTATAGGCTAAGTCGAAAACGCCATCCATCTCATCGGTATTTAGCGGCCATGCTGGTGGGTTAACCCAAATCGCGCGCTCGGCATGTTTTTGAAACAGCGCTCGTGCACAACCTGGATTTTGCTCTTGATGTAAAATCCGTGATGCGTGGGCATATAAGAATTTGTCTTCAGAGACCTTCTCAAAGCTTGGCAGTAGCACATAGGTTTTCTCCCACGGCTTAGGTCTTGCTGGCTGAACACTGATCGCCTTTGGCGCATCATTGTCAAAAATCTTCTCATCCGTTGGGCCAGATAAATTTTTACAACCAACATCATCGGCACCATAAGGATTTGGGATCGGATCGATTTTATGTAGCTGATCTAGCTTGCGCGAGTCCATGCCCTTCCACTCAGGTAAAGGCTCTTTGCGGATCACTGTGGTGCCACGAATATTATGCAGCTGACTCATCGGCTCGCCATTGGCTAAGCGATGAGAAATCTCCACTAATGGGCGCTCAGCGTTTCCGTAAACCAGAATGTCGGCTTTTGCGTCTAAAATCACGCTACGGCGGACTTTATCTGACCAATAATCGTAGTGAGCAATACGGCGCAGACTGGCTTCAATACCACCAATCACCACTGGTACCTGTTTGAATGCTTCTTTACAGCGCTGAGTGTAAACGGTAACAGCACGATCTGGTCGCTTGCCACCAATGTTACCTGCGGTGTATGCATCATCATGTCGCATACGGCGTTCAGCAGTGTAACGGTTAATCATCGAGTCCATGTTACCGGCGGTTACACCGAAATAGAGGTTAGGCTTACCTAACTTCATAAAGTCATTTTTGTTAGACCAATCAGGTTGCGAGATAATGCCGACTCTAAAGCCTTGCGCTTCCAGCATTCGACCAATCACCGCCATACCAAAGCTTGGATGATCCACATATGCATCGCCAGTAACAATAATAATGTCGCAGCTGTCCCAGCCTAGTTTGTCCATCTCTTTACGAGACATAGGCAAAAATGGCGCTGGGCGAGTAAGCTCAGAGCGAAACTTGGGATGAGTGAAAAGTGTGGATTCTACTTGCATGGATTAGATAGCCTAACTGAGATAACAAAAAATACGCGGTTCACGCGTCCCTACTGATGCTCACAACGGGGACGCGGAGTATAACAGGCTCCGCACCATAGGTGTGACTAAAAAAGCATCAAATTGATGCTTTTTTTAGTATAGCCTATAAGACCATAAACTGGCTGTGGGTATTGCTACGCTTGGGATTGTGATTATCTTATCCAGATTTTCACTCTCAGATGTTACCGAGCAAACACCGCTATAGGTTAGTCACATATGCGATTAGATTGGTTACAACTAACCCCAAAGTTACCGCCCAAGTGGTTAACACTCCCCAAAAACGACCAAAATGATAACCACCTTGCCCTTGCGTTAAGCCAATGGCATGCATCAAGCGTGCGACTATCCATGCGGTACCAAATATATGCAACAATGCTGCACTGGTGCCATTCATCTCAGCAACGATAAGCAACAGCAACACTATCGGCGCATTTTCGAGTAAATTACCATGTACGCGTTGCGCTAATGCCAACGCTTCATTACCAGCGCTGCCAATACCAATCTTATGGGTACGTCTTAGTTTTATCACTCTGTAGGTAAGTGCTACAGCGAGTATTGCAGTCAGGCTAATATAGAGCCCAGAAATGGCTAGCGGCATTGTATGTCCTTATAGAAATTGTTCTCAATGCTACAGCATTACAATTTAGGATCATTATGTAAATAAATGGCAACCTTTTTAACTCAAATAGGTTAAGATGCGCTCGTAAAATAATGACGCTTAAACAGTCATATTAGCTGAAAACACAACCATCAACTAAACTACTGTTTAATATAAGTAAATAACCCTAATATTACCTTTAGTGAATAAGATGTTGGATAATCAAGAGTTCCTAGAGAAACGCCGTTTTATAATTAGACTCGGTAAAGCTCTACATAAGTTTGGTACGCCCGCCTACCGCCTTGAAGCCCACTTGCAAGCAGTCTCAAATCTGCTGGGCATTGAGGGTTATTTTTTGATCTCGCCAACCGCGCTGACCTTTGTGCTACAACACGACGAAGATCAAGAACATAACCATGTGGCAAGGGTTAAGCCTGGCGAACTGGATTTAGGCTCACTCGCCCGTACCGATGAACTCGTTGAAGAGCTTATGTCTGGTAAGCGAACCCTTGCTGAAGCACTTGAGAGATTAGAAGAGATCTCCAATAAGCCAAACCCCTATGGTACAGGGCTGACTCTATTGGCATTTGGCAGCTCCGCAGGCGCCTTTGCCATGTTAATGGGCACCAGCTGGAATGACGTATTTTGGTCAGCTATTTTGGGCTTGATGGTTTATGGCTTAGTTTACCGCGCAGAGCGCTCAAAGCGTATGGCGGAGATGCTTGAGCCTCTTGCCGCTATCTTGTGTGCCATTGCCGCAAGTGGCATTGCACAGTTTGACCCCAGTATGAATATTCCGGTGGTGATCCTCTCAGGCATCATCATCTTCATTCCAGGGCTCGCGTTAACGCTCGGCTTGGCAGAACTCGCCGCCAGAGATTTAATATCAGGTACTGCGAGGGTTATGGATGCCTTCATGTTGCTGTTTAAGCTGTATTTTGGCGTTATTCTCGGCTTAACCATTGGTAAGGCTTTGTTTGGTGAAACGACTTATGTTCCACCTGATTCATTACCTGAATGGGCTATCTGGTCTGCAGTACCTATTCTGTCGATGGCGCTAGTCATTATCTTTAAAGCCCGTATGAAAGACTCTCCTTGGGGCGTTCTAGCGGGGATTGTGGCATTCTTTTCAGCCATGCTTGGCGGGATCTACTTTGGTGACTCGATTGGTATTTTTTTCGGCGCGTTAGCCGTTGGGATCTACTCAAACCTGTTTGCCCGCTGGATGAAAGCACCGGCCACAATTGCGCTGCTGCAGGGCATAGTGATCTTAGTACCCGGTAGTAAGACCTATATTGGCCTCAACACCTTAATTCTAGGTGAAACTATTTTTAATCAGTCGCACCTAGGCACCCAAGTGTTCCTTATCTTTATGTCCATTGTAGCAGGGCTTATCTTCGCCAATGTGGCGGTTCCACCACGTAGAACCTTGTAACTTTGTCTGAAAAAAACTCCGCAATATAAAAATCGGGAAACGAGCGCTGCCATGCGCTCGTTTTATCTCTACAACTTCCGCCGCTATTTCTTGAATCCTCAGCTAAACTTGACTAAAGCGCTAGTTAGGTGTGTTATTGAATTGTAAAAACAATTCCACTAATAACAGTTGTTCATTTATTATTTACAACGGGGGTGTTTTCAAATCTATGACTCGATTCAGTCCCATGACTTTAGCCATTATCACTTTAACACTGCCTAGTGCAACTCACGCTGAAGTAACAAAAACGACTAAGCCTAATGATAAGCCTGCAGACTATGACCAAAAAAAGCAGGTAAAAAATATTGTGGTCAAAAGCAATGATATTTTTGACTTATCAGACCCTGAAACCTTCTTTATTCACCGCTGGGCCAACTACCTGCACATTAACACTCGCGATAATGTTATTCGTGACAAACTCAGCTTTAAAGAGAATGACAGTGTCAGCCAAAAAGATCTCGAAGAAGTGCAGCGTATTTTACGAGCTGAGCCCTATATCCGAGATGCTAAAGTTAGCTTTGCAAAGCCTGCACCTGATGCAGATATTGCGACAGATAAAGACGAAAACATTCTGGTGGAAACCTGGGATAACTGGTCATTACTGCCAACCTTTAGTGCTAGTAGAAGCGGTGGCGAGAGCAAGTTTTCGATAGGGATAAAGGAAGATAACTTACTTGGGTATGGCATCCGTACTCGCTTTAAGTACCAATCAAATGCGGACCGCACCGGTTATAAATTTGCTATTGAAGCACCGGTTTATTTTATTCAGCACGCCACCATAGAGGCCGATTTCTATGACAATAGCGACGGCCAAGCAACCTACCTCTATTTTGAAAAACCTTTCTACACACTCGACGGTAGCAACATGTATTCCGCGGAATATTTAGATGATCTTCGGGTCGACACCTTAAAGCAAAACGGCTTAGAGTTTAACGAGTTTGAACATGCTGTCACCTATAATAGTGCTCGCTTCGGCTGGCTACTCGACCACAATAGTGACGAGCTTTCACGGATCATTACCGGGCTGACTCAAGATAAACATGACTTCGATAATATCGAAGAGTACCCAACGTCAGAACTGCCACAAGACCGTGATTTCCTCTATCCATGGGTTGCCTATCAATACCTACAAGATGATTTTAAAGTGCTCAATAATGTCCACTTAATAAACTACAATGAGGACTTTAATCTCGGCTGGCAACACTACGTCAAACTTGGTATCGAAACCCGAGACCTGGGTGATGACTCCCCCGTTGGTTACCATATTAATTGGCAATCGAGCCGAGGCTTTCAAGCCCAAGATCATTTATTACTACTCGAGATGGATGGTGAAGGCGTATTTGCCACCAGCCAAAAGGACTACTTTAAAGTTAATGTCGCCGCAGAGTATTTTTATCACATTACACCTAAGTGGACCGCCTACTCTAAGTTGAGGTTGAGTGCCTCACAGAATAACTATATCGACCAACCTTTTGCCCTTGGTGATGACACCGGGATCCGCGGTTACCCTAACGATTATCAATATGGTGATAATCAATGGGCGTTTACAGCTGAGGTGCGTAACTACCCCAATATTAATCTGTATCAGTTAGCAGAACTGGGGTGGGCTGTATTTTCCGATGTTGGTCAAGCTACCGGCGGTAATGATGCCAATAATGAAATATCTGGGGTGATAGGCAGTGTTGGGATTGGTGCGCGGATTTACTCATCTAAATCAAGCTATGGCAACGTTGCTCATATCGATTTTAGTATGCCATTTACCACTGGCGTAGAAGTGAATAGTTGGGAGTGGCGCTTCTTAGTCAAAAACAGATTCTAATACTAGAACTCTATTGCCTTGCCGCTAACGACACACTGTAAATGTCCGCATCATTAATCCCTAGCATACTGATCACAACCGAGTCATTATCTGCTTTTGCCAGTGCTCGTTGACCACGAATACTCATTGCTGGCAAGCTAAACACTATCAGCTGCTCGCCCACGTCATTCATTGCCACAACTTGATCATTTTTATCTGTTCGCTTCACAAAATAAAGTACGTTGTTTTGATAGAAAAAACTGCCCCAATCACTACTTGAAAGCTCAGCGGTGACTTGAATATCTTCAGCGCCACTGTTGCTATGATAAAAGAGCCCGGCTTGATTATCGCGACTGTAATACAGACCCCCAACATTGTCTTCAACCGCATACTTTAGTACGCAAGTTGATGCCAATGAAGATGAAGGCTTAGTGCTAAATTGGGATAAAGAGCTAAAGCCAGACACACTTTATATCACAGCACTTGAGATCGGCACCGGTCCTGACGCAGCAGACAACATTGGCCTAATGCCCATCGAGCTCTACCGCAATGCAACCTACGTGACGAGCTCAGTTGACAGCGAATTGCTTAATACAGGTGACATGCTAACACTTAGCATTGAACTGGCTGCAAACACCAGCGACGAAGCTATGACATTCGACATTCAGACCCGTATTCCAGAAGGCTTAAGCATTGAAAATGATAGCCATATGGGTACCCTTGATGGACAAATGCTCAGCTGGCAAGTGACTCAGGCTGCCAATAGTGAAATACAAAACATTATTTTAGTGCTAAATACGGCTGAGCAAGTGATGTCTAAAACACTAAGCTTTGATGTTGCGCATACCGTCAACAGTGCCAGCCTGACCGAAACGGTTGGCCCGGTAATGCTTGAAGGTATCCCTGTAGCCCTTATTAACGGCAACTCAAGCGTTAATGTAAGCGCTGAAGAGCAAACGGTTGTGAGCCTGTCTGCTACAGATAGCACAGCACCCAATGCGGACGATGTGCTTACCTATAGCTGGGCACATGTTTCTGGCCCTGCAATCACTATCGATGATACGACTGCTGTCGATATCAATGTCACTCTACCCGACGTTGACGCTAACAGCAGTGCCGTCGTAGAACTCACAGTGAGTAACGGCACTAAAACCGCGACAGTGGCAACTGCAACGATTGCGATTACCGCAAAAGTGGTTACGCCAGACCCTGAGCCAACATCTGATTCAAGTGGTGGTGCAATGGGGTTATCGGTTTTACTATTAGGTTTATTGGGCATACGACGTCGTTCGCAAAAGTCGTCAAGCTAATAGCAAAACGGGCGCTATTTTGAAGTGATAGCGCCCAAAGTTAGGTTTCTTGTCAATTAGGATCGCTTATAGCTAGGATCTTTTAGGTTTATTCTTTTGCCGACCGCCTAGCGGTCGGCATTTTTAATGCCACAACATTGAACAAAACGATTCAAGTTACAATGGAGTGCCCATCGATATGAGCAGCATTGCCTAAAACTTATAGTCCAGAGTCAGATATACCTGTTGGCTATTATCAATAGTGATCCCATGGCGCTCGTAATCTTGTTCTAGATAGCGATAACCTAGGTCTGAGGAGAAGTGCTCACTCCATTTATATTGCACACCTACTTGCCCTCCCCAAGCCACATCCGTATCAGCACGCCCAGCAATCTTATTATCATTGGCACCTACAGACACACCGGCAAAAAGATTGACGTCTTTATGTACCGGGATCAGGTAATCGTAAGACAGTAACCAGCTGTATTGCTCCTGCTTATAATCCATACCGCCTTGCGAGAATTCATCCTCCATGTAACCAAAGGTACCGGTAATTCGATGTTGCTGCTCAATCAACACGCCGACGCGCCCTTGCCATGAAACATCTTCGGTATCATGGCTAATTTTGCCATCGACGCTATCAGTTTGATAACCTGCCGCAGCACCAACAAAAAACTCAACTTCGGCAGCATTGACGCTGCTAACGAGTAAACCTGAACATAAAACACCGGTTAACATTGTTTTAATTTTCATAACAAACCTCACTCATGACTAATCTGCTTAATGTCGTTATCGACGTTGAAGCTAGATTACCCCTTGGTTATTCAATGAAAAAGTGCCTGTAGCCAGCTAGTTTGTATCGTATTTTGAGACAAAATACCGTAGAAAAATATTATACTAAGAGACGATAAATGCGCTAGTTTGCCTTAGTGCGGACGTTTATTATCAAGAAATGCCTCACCGCTTAGCCCCCCCCCCAAAATAGCCTCTAAGTTGAAAATATTTAATGGGTAAATTGGATTTCAGAAATAGAAGCTCTGGCAGTTTGGTTATCAATCTGATTTAATCATTGTCGTTACTAAGAATTGAAGATAACAGCCATCAATAAAACAAAAATACAGGCAAGGCGACTCAAAGCGCCTCAGCAGCAATCAACAAAGACATTAACTATTATGTTTATGCTGTTGCTGTGCCAGTTTTTTGTAATGAGCTCAGCCTATTCGGTGCAATACCCGAATGGTAAACACCCAATGGGAAGCAGTGTCAGTCATCACCACAGTCATGACTCGGTCCTCAAAGCAGTCCACTCTCATGATGCTCCACAGCCAACGCCTTTTAATGCTACTGAGTCTATTATCGATCTTATCGAGAGCTCAACAGCTTTAATGACCGACACCGGTGAACATGACCATAACAATCATTCACACACACCATCGCATCCGCCTGTAGAGTCACACTTTGACAGCGAGTTTTACCAAGCTGGCACCATTAATGATGCTGACGTGTTGTATAGACATGATAGATACGCGCCACCCAACCCACCTCCACATCGCTAATTATTTTTTACTGCGCTAATCAGCGCAAAACTATTAATGCACAGTAGGCTCTGAGCTATTCAGGCTGAAATAGCTGTGCATAATCAAAAAAATAATTGGAGTATTATAATGAGCCAATCTCTGGCTAATCCAATGGCGAAGTCTCTTCGGCTATTGGTGATTTTTTTGGGGTTATTTGCCTCTTTCTCTCTGTTTGCCCACGGTGTGGATGAGAGTACTAAGCAATTTCTAGCCGCAAATCAAGGGGTATCAATTCTGCCCTTTATCTATATCGGCGCTAAACATATGGTCACCGGCTACGACCATCTACTGTTTCTAGTCGGGGTAATTTTCTTCCTTTATCGCACCAAAGATGTGTTGTTATATGTCAGTCTATTCACCCTAGGGCATAGCATTACCTTGCTATATGGCGTCTTCAATGACATCCAAGTTAATCCTTATATTATTGATGCGATTATCGGGTTTTCAATTGTCTACAAGGGGTTTGATAACTTGGGCGGCTTTCAGCGTATATTCGGTTACCAGCCCAACACCAAAGTCGCAGTGGCAATCTTCGGCTTGTTCCACGGCTTTGGTTTAGCCACCAAGATCCAAGAGTTTCAGCTACCACAAGAGGGGCTGATGGCGAACATCATTGCCTTTAATGTCGGCGTCGAAATCGGCCAATTCTTAGCGCTAGGCATGGTGCTTATCTTGATGAGCTTTTGGCGTAGACATAAAAGCTTTCTGCAGTTTTCAACCGCAGCAAATACCTTACTTATGAGTGGCGGGTTAATGCTCGTCGGCTATCAGCTTAGCGGCTATTTCATCAATTAACTCATTGCCGCAATTTAGCCTGAAGCGATGCATAGATAAATAATTTTAGGAAACACAATGACAGATAAAACACAAAACCAAGCACATCATTCAATGAGTAGCACTATTGATATACCTGTTCACTCTAATACCACATTATTAAAAGCCAGCATTGCTGCGACCGTTATTGCGGCGGTAGTACTAGTGACCGCGATATTACCAGCTGAGTACAACATCGATCCAACGGGTATCGGAAAGTCTCTCGGCTTAACTAAAATAGCCACTGCGACCGAAACTAACTCCCCCAGCAGCAATCCCCAACAGCATGCTGTACCGAGTAAAAGCACAATCGTTATTAGTCAGGCTCCGTCTGTAGCTGAGATCAAAGAAGTTAGAGCCCTAGTTACGGGTCTTCGTCAAGACACGGTAGAGATAGTGATTCCTGCGGGTAAAGGGCTTGAGTACAAGTTATTACTCAATGCAGGCGAGCATTTAGAGTATGACTGGCGCACTGATGGCAGCGAGCTTTACTTTGATTTTCACGGTGAGCCTCAAGGCGATAAGACTGGATTTTATGAAAGCTTTGCAATTACCACGTCCGATCAAATGCAAGGCACACTCACCACACCGTTTGCAGGTGCTCATGGTTGGTACTGGAAAAACAAAACCAGTGAGCCAATCACGGTGACACTTACAACCAAAGGTGCCTATCTAATTAAAGGCTAATCACACATTTTAAGCACAAAAAAGCCCGCTACGATTGAGTACGTAGCGGGCTTACATTGTTATAAGTCAAAGCGTGCTATTGGGTAGACTTGTTGTCAGCTTCTTTATCTTCAATATCAGCGAACGCGATAATCTTTTGTTTTATAGCCTCTTTCTCGGCTTTATCTTTCAAGCGGTAGATTCGTTTTATCTGTGCTTTCAGCATTGGATCTTGTGGAGTGGATACGGTATCAAAACCAACTTCTACCTTGCCTAAGGTTGATGTTACCAATAAGCCTTGCGCAAACCGCAAATCGATCAAGCCACCGCTGAGCACAAACAAGTAACTTTCTCGCGGTCTAGAGTTAACGATTATTGTATATTTGTCGACCTCTTCCCAACCATCCATTCTAAAGTTATCGATAGAATAAACCTGCTCTAATTCAGGAAAAGTATACTGTGCATTGCGCTCCGTTGCCGTTTCCGTTGACGTGCAGCCAGCTAAAACAAGCGTGGCGCCAAGCACCACAAGATTCCATAGCTTCATTGTTATCTCCGTACATTTGACAACTTAAATCTAGCAGCAAAAAAGCACTCTGCAAATATTACATACTCTGCGCTAGTTAACTGCTCGCCGGCCCTGTATCAATAGCAAGATAAAATACAAACCACCGACAACTGATACCACAGTCCCCGCGGCAACTTGCGATGGATAAACCACGTTTTGTCCTATCCAATCCGACAGCACCATTAAGCCAGCACCGATGATGGCGGCGGCTGGTAACTGCAACTGCACTTTTTTAGCGCCTAAAATGACTGCCATGTGTGGTGCTAACAACCCGACAAATGCGACAGGCCCCATGGTTGCGGTAACAACTCCACATAACAGGGCAACACAACAAAGCAGTAGCATGAATGCTCTAGGTACATTTAACCCTCGAGCCTTGGCAAACTCTCGTCCGGTCGAGATTAACGTTAACCAGCGCGAGGTGACGAGTGCAAACGCAATCAGTCCTAACACACTAACGATCAGTATCACTGCTGCACTGGGTGATACTCGGTAGGTTGAGCCAGCTAACCAACTCAAAATGGTGTAAGAGGTTTCATCGCCCCCGGCCAATGCAAACTGCACCATCGCCTCAATAAGTGCAGTCAAAGCGATACCGGTCAGTATCAACATCGACGGCGCATAACGGTGGCGTTTACCTAACAAGAGTAACAATCCAAGAACCGTCATACTGCCCAAAAATGCAATAGCCGGCGCCGCATCAAAAATATTCAGACCAACAAAAATACTACCAGCAACTAAGGCGCATGTTGCGCCTGCAGAGATCCCTAAAATATCGGGACTCGCTAACGGGTTATAGATAAGTCGCTGTAGCAATACCCCCGCGACAGCCAAGCCAGAACCCGCTGCAATACCCGTGATAATTCTTGGCCATTGGATCTGCCAGGCAAAGGCATCTGGAATCGCCCATAACCATACTGTAGCGTCATTTACCGTTGATTTTGTAAACACTAGTACCAAAACAATGACGGCAAACAAACTCGCCAGCATCGTAATAAGCGTACTTGGACTCATCTGGTAACGGCTTTTAGGCAATGAGAAAGATAGCTGATCCTGTGCGCCCATTTTTCGACGGGTAAACCAAATAAGTGCCGGGGCACCAATAAGCGCTGCAGCGGTACCAGAAGGAACTAAGTCGAAGGTCAACATGCTCATTGCAATAGCAAGCGCATCGGTAATCACCAGAACTGTCGCACCTAGTAACATACTAAAAAACAGTTCATCTCGTGGAGTACGCGCACCTAATTGGCGAGCAATATTGGGCGCGAGTAAACCAATAAAACTGATAACCCCAACAGCGGTAATGGAGGTGGCGACAAGCCAAATACCCAAAGTGAACAATGCCAAAATGGCGGGGATAATATTTAATCCGCGCGCCGCGGCGCCGGCCTGCCCCATTCTTAAAAGGGCCAATACTCGCGGAGCCAGCAGTAGAATAAGCACTGACACACTCAGCTTAGGCAATAACCATTGCACCTGCTGCCAACCATTTTGAGCCAGATCTCCGGCGCCCCAAATAAACAGATTCTTAGCGTATTGGTCATTGAGCAAAATAATCGCAGTGGCGATTGCACCCAATAGAATATTCACCGCCATACCGGCAAGCACCACGGGTAAACCAGAAAGGTTACGCACGCCTGCAATTAAAATCACTAACCCCAGTGTAAGCATGGCGCCAACCGTTGCCGCAACAGATGCATATTGGCCAACAAATTCTGGGAAAAACACATTCAGTAGCACCAGTGCTAACCATGCACCGGAGGCGGTACCCAATGTCATCGGTGACACCAGCGGGTTCTGGGTCAATTGCTGCATTAAGCTGCCAACCAGACCTAGCATTGCTCCGACCATCACGGCCATCACTATCCGTGGCAACTGCGACTCAGTAAACATAATCGCATCAAAGCTAGTCGCTAACGTCAGTCTGTCGGCAAAATTAAGGAGCAAGTGCCACTGCTGTGACAAACTAATCTGGGTGTCAATTTGTGCTGAAATAATGGCAAAAACCATTAACGCGACAAAAGTAACGCTATATCGAGAAACTATCTTACTGGGCATTATTGGTTCTGCTCACTCTCGTTTTGAGGTAACGATGAAGGTGGAATTGGCGCTATCGCTAGCAAGCTCTCAGTTAATGCAGCTGCCATATATTCAATAGATACCGCACCACCGTAGTTCCAAGCTGGTTTAACACTATTCATTTTGTGGTGGCGTACAAAGGGAAAGGCATTCCACATAACACTGGTCGATAACTGCTGCTGTTGCGCAAAGGGTTCAAAATAAAGCGCGATACCGTCGCCAACATGACGCAGTTCTTTAAGGCGCTTTTGCTTAACTCCCCACTGAGTCGGTGCCTGTTCTATCGCCGCAGAAATCCCCAATAATGACAGCGCATATTGCGCAGTTGAGTTATCACCAAATTGATAGATTGAGGTCATGCTAGCAAATCTAAAGGTCGTCACAGTCGGCAGTTTTCCTTGATAAGCTTGTGCCAACTGCTGACGCATTGTCGCTATCGAGTGCTGCATTTGCGTTAGCCTTTGCTCTGCCTGTGTTTCTCTATCAAGCAGTTGTGCTATCAATCTAAAATTATCAATGGCCGCCCTAGCGTTATCATGGTGCTCGCTATAGGTTTGGTAGAACAAAACAGGCGCAATTTTTTCCAGTCGTGGTAATAGATCTAACTGCGGTGAAGCAATGATGATGACGTCGGGTTTAAGCGTTGCTAAACGTTGAAAATTGGGTTCAACTCGGCTGCCAATATCCATTACTGAGTCAGGTACTTTAGGCTGCATAACCCACTCTCTGTAACCATTAATGTCAGGCATAGCAATGGGGGTCACCCCAAGCGCCAAGACTTGCTCAGCAACGTCCCAATTCAGTGCCGCCACGCGGATAGGTGTGGCAGGCAACTGGTGTTGGCCGCGACTGTCTACAACCGTAATCGTTGTTGACGACGTTTTGGCAAATAACGTACTAGGTAGCCATAACAACAGTAAAACAAAGATGGCACGCCTTAGCATACAATCGCTACCTTATGATTCTGGTTCGGGTGATCAATCAAAGTCACTGGTGTGGCATATAAATCACTAAGTCGCTGCTCATCTTGCAACAATGAGGCCTCACCACTAAAAGCAACTTTACCCGCTTTTAATGCAACAATTTGGGTCGCAAAACGCAGCGCCAAATTAAGATCATGCAAAATGACAATCACCCCTTTGCCAGTGCTTTTATTCAAATTACTGAGCAATTCCATCAACTGGTATTGATGATGAATATCAAGTGCAGAGGTTGGCTCATCTAATATTAATAGCTCAGCTTGTTGAGCGAGTAACATCGCAACCCATGTCCGTTGCCGCTCACCACCAGAGAGCTGATCAGCCAAAGTATCTTTAAATGCTGTAACTCCTGTTTCCTCCATCGCTTGCGCAATGATCTGCTCATCTTCTTTGCGCCAGCGCCCCAAAGTACCACGCCAAGGAAATCGGCCTAAACGTACCAACTCTGTCACATTAAGCCCTGCTACTTCCGGTAGCTTTTGCGGTAAATAAGCAACGGTTCTCGCTAACTCTTTGGCACTATATTGTTTGATTGGTTGCTCACCAAGCATCACTTCGCCCTCTTCAGGGTTAAACTGATTAGCAAGCAAGTTCACCAGAGTAGATTTACCTGAACCGTTGTGACCTAACACCACTGTCAAAGCATGGGGGTCGATATTTAGTGATTCTATATCTAGGATGGTACGCTGATCTCTAATGACTTTGACGTGTGTCAATTGGTACATGATTTACTCTTTTGTTTAAGCCGCGGACAATTGGCACACTTTACACCAGCCGTTGTTTTATAAACGCAGCAACAGCTAGTGCGATTGAGCGAGAGCTTGTTATCTAGCTTAGAAAGACACAAGGATTTTAAATGCAAATCTGAAAAATTGAGCGCATCTAGCCATAACTTAGCATGGCGACGAATGAAACTGTCACTCATTTCAGGATGAGACTTCTGCATCAATAACAGCTTAGCAAATAAGGCATCGGCAATAAGATGTTCAGTAAAGCGAGGGCGACAACGCGCCCACTGATCAAGCTCTTTACGGTAATGCTCAAATAGCTGTGACAGCTGTTTACCCGCCTGCCGAATTAAACACTCATAATCTCCGGTCGCACAATCAGTACAGTTAAAACGAAACCCTGCCACTAAACCATTATCATGCTGCTGCAGCATATTATTAAGATCCGGTAAAATACGTAACTGGTAGATAGAGGTGAGCGTTAGATAGAGTGGCTGCCAAGTGAGCAGATCCCAGCTTCGTGTTAACCAATAGCTTCTGCCCGCTTCAGGAGATTGCTGCATCAAACTGCTATGCAGTGACTTAATAATGGTGATGTTAGATCTATTCGCTGAGATTAACTCTAGCTCAGAACTAGATTCAGACTCAGCATCGGTAAATTCGCCTTTGAGGTAAGGAGAGATCTGCTGACACTCTTGGTAAATTTGATTAAAAACAGCCTGATTCATTAATGCATTAACCTTAGTAAATACCAGGGAGAGGTTTCATCGGCTGAAACCTCTCCCTGTGACTAACAACTAGAAGTTATATTTGAAGTTAAGTTCGATATTACGCTCAGCGCCATACCAGCAGTTAACCGTGTCATAACAGGTATAGTACTCTTCGTTAAAGAGGTTGTTCGCCACTAAGTTAACGCTGGCGCCAAGTAGACTGCCGCTTAGCTCACCCAAGTCATAACCTAGCGACAAGTCAACTAACGTGTATGAATCAACGGTATCGGTATTCATAGCATCGATCTGCATTTCACCGACGTACCGAACACCACCACCAATACGTATACCCGCTAATGCACCATCTTCAATATAGTAGTTAGACCAAAGTGATGCAGCATGCTTTGGCACATAGATAGGACTTTTGCCTTGTAGGCCATTACCGCTATCTTTAGTGATCTCCATATCGATGTAGGTGTAGTTCAACGCCACATCAAAGTTGTCAGTCATGTACCACTGGCTTTCAAACTCGGCACCGCGAGACTCAATTTCACCTATCTGAAGCTTGTCGCCCCAAGGATCATTAGGGTCTGCCATTAATGCATCACTTTTCACTATGTTAAACAGCGAAACAGCCATAGTCTTGCTGCGATCATCAGAGCTGTATTTAACACCAACTTCTAGCTGCTCAGCCAACTCAGGCTGGTAGGTAGAGCCATCTTTTTTGGTTCCCGCGACGGGTTCAAAACTGGTTGCGTAGCTTGCAAATGGTGAAAAACCACTATCGAACTCATACATGGCACCGACACGGTAAGAGAAATGGTCATGATCGGCGGCATTATTGGTGTCGCCATAGGAGTCAGAGTATTCACTTGAAGAGCTGTAATCATCAAATCGGCCACCAGCAATCACAATCAACTTGTCGATGCGCATTTGATCTTGAAAATACAGACCTAACTGCTCTACTTGCACATTATCACGGGCGTCATAGGTTGAGCTAAGTGCATCACGCTCAATCATATCGTTGTTCGGATTGAAAATATTGAAATCGCCAAACTGGCTGGTTGTGCCGAATTCTGAGTAAGCAGATACACCATCAAGCTTTTGATAATCAAGACCAAACAGCACGTTATGCTCAACTTTTCCAGTATTGAATGAGCCAGACAGTTGGTTATCTATCGTGTAACCAGTTGACGTCTCATCGGTGCTGTAGATATTTCTATCAAGCGAACCTGTCATTGGGTCAAAACCCGACTCCAAGTGATAAGTATTTTCTTGATACAGCTTGGCATCCATATAGCGGAAGTTCTGTAGGAAAGACCAGTTATCATTGAAATCATGGTTAACTTTATAGCCTGCAAGTATGAACTCACGCTCGAAAGTCGACCAATTTTTGTCTCCTGCAAAAGTTGATGGGCTAGTGCTACCCGCAGGGTTTTCACTGATCATGCCTGATGAAGGTAGCGAAGAGTTCATCCCCATTGCAGGATCATTCTGGTAGTAAAGGTTAAAGTTGATGTAAGTGCTGTCTGAAACATTCCAGTCAAGCGACGGTGCAAACACAAAACGTTCTTCTTCAGTATGATCGACTTGACCATCTTTACTGCGCGCCAACGCAATAATACGGTATGAAAAATCACTATCACCAATCTGGCCAGTAGTATCAATAGATGCTTCCACTAAGTTATTTGAACCTGTGGCAAAATTGACTTCAGTGCTATCAGCCGCTTGCGGTGACTTAGCAATCATATTGACCATACCACCTGGTGGCATTGAACCGTAGAGTACTGAGGTAGGTCCTTTGAAAACTTCAACTTGTTCAAGGGCAATCGGATCAATCTGTGGTTGGAGGTTCCAGCCGTTTAAGTACTGCAGTACTAAGCCGTCATAGTAGCTTTGGTTAACGTCGAAACCACGTATATTGAAAGTGTCATACATGGTGACCGCGCCACCTTTTTGCTCAGTCGTCACACCAGGAACGTAACGTAGTGCTTGGTTAAGTGACTTAACCCCACGCTCACTCAGCAACTCGCTGTCGATCACCGTTACACCTTGCGGTGTTTCCATCGGCGTTAACGAGGTTTTAGTCGCGGTATTACGATAGGCTTGACCCAATACAGTGATGGTCTCCATTGGCGGAATTTCAACCGTTAAGTCTTCAGACTCCGCTGCAACAACCTGCGATGAACAAAATAGTGATGCGCTAATAGCGGTAGCAACTACTGTTAAGTGAAAAGCCTTATTACCCTGAACTGAGACCATACTGTCCTCTATATACCCTAATGTGATTCACACTTGCTCTATCTACAATAAGTGAATACTAATGAGAATGATTATCAAACGCGATGGTATAGTCTTTTTGAGGGAGATATTTAACAATTTGGTGCAAAAGAGGAAGAAAAAGACAGGAAATTTAGTTTTTGCGAATGCTGTCACCTTTTAGCTTTTACTAATGTTGTGACTTAGCTTTTATCGGTAACCAGTATTCCATATGCTTAAGGTCGGTAATGGTTGAGGTGATCTTACCGTAGCTTTCCAGTTCATAACCATCAATGCTCACAAAGCCAGATTCCGGTAGCCAATCACAAATAAGCCACTCCACTAACTGAGAGAATTCATTAACAGCGCCGTTATATGAAACAACCGCGTACTCCTGTGCAGGGACAGTTAACCGACAGAGTGGCCCATCGCTCAATAGTGGTTGTAATGATTGCAACTGCTCAGCAGCTAACTCCAATGCAGCCCAATAACGAATGCTTTTCTGCTCAGTGGTAAGCGAGAGAGTATCGACCACTCCAAGCATATTGCCCATTAGTGGTAATTGTTGCTCAATAATATCGAACAGACGCAACCAAGTGTCGGGCACAATGGATGAAAAGTCAGGAGTCTCAGACAATACCCCTTTAATGGGTGACGAGAGGCCATATACGGTAAACGCCTCGCGATACTCAATATGAGTTTGTAAGAAAGTGGTATCTATTTTTTTGTTGGCTTTAAATTCAGGCCGTATCACAATAGGGTTTCTAAGTCCGACACGCGTACCCCGCCGTTGATATTGCTTCGGGCTCACACCAAACAACTGCTTAAAAGAACGACTAAAGCTAACCTCAGAGTTAAACCCTAATTCATAAGCAATATCTAACATTCGAGATTGACCTAACAATACTTTGTCAGCGGCGACACTGAGCTTAAGCTCGCGCACATATTGCGCCACATTTAAGCCTGTTTGCTGCTGAAAGATCCGCTGCAGCTGCCAGCGGGAACATTGACTATGCTCTGCGATATCTTCCAAAGACAAGGGTTGGTCGAGATGGCTATGAATGAAGCTTAATACCCGCTCAATGCGAGAGAAAGATGAACGGATTGCCATAATTCAGCCCCCATAAGCGTTATTTAGATATTGATGAAATTAGCTTATTCACAATTTAACATAGTCTTAGCACTGATATATATCTTAGCTTGAATTTAAATAGCCGAAAGGCAAAGCATCAACAACAACTGAAAAATTCAACCAAACTCATGATACCTCTGATAGTTATAACCAGCTAGCGAGGCTCAGATCTAAAACAAAAATAACACCCATAAAAAATGCCACTATCAAAGCGGCATTTTGAATGCTAGGTGAGTTTAGTCACTTAAGTGCGCAGCGTGAAAGCGCATATGCTGCTCAATGAAGCTGGCGATAAAGTAGTAACTATGATCATAACCATCATGCATATTCAGCGTTAACGGATAACCACTCACTTTGGCCGCTGCTTGTAGCATTTCAGGTTTTAGCTGCTCAACCAAGAAGTTGTCGCCTTCACCTTGGTCAACCAATGCCGGTACAAATTCAGTCGATTTGCGCATCAATAAACTGGCATCATATTCAGCCCATGTACTCGTGTCACGACCAAGATAAGTTGTGAGTGCCTTTTTACCCCAAGGACAATTAACAGGGTTACTAATTGGGCTAAATGCAGACACTGACTGATATGCAGCAGCGTTACGCATAGCGATAACCAAGGCACCATGACCACCCATTGAGTGACCCGCAATCGATCGTTTGTCACTCACTGGGAACATAGATTCAATCAGCGTCGGCAGCTCATTAACCACGTAATCATACATTTGATAATGACGGCTCCAAGGTGCTTGGGTGGCATTGACGTAGAAACCTGCGCCTTGACCTAAGTCGTAGCCATCATCGTCTGCTACACCTTCACCGCGCGGACTAGTATCAGGCGCTACAATTGCTATTCCTAATTCCGCCGCTATGGCTTGCACACCTGCTTTTTGCATGAAGTTTTCATCAGTACAAGTTAAGCCTGACAACCAATACAGCACAGGCACTTTTTGACCATTTGACGCTTGCGGTGGTAAATAAATAGCAAATCGCATCGCACAGTTTAACGACTCTGATTGGTGAGTATATTGCTTATGCCAACCACCAAAGCTCTTATTTACGCTAATATTTTCAATTGTCATGCTTGCATCTCTTGTCATGTTTAACCCTTTTGCTCATTGTAAAAGGGTTAAACAGCCACTGAATAGGTTTAGATTTCGGGTGGTAAATATTACTTATCGAAATGGATAACAGTACGAATACTCTTACCTTCATGCATTAAGTCAAAGGCTTCATTCACTTGATCAAGACCCATGGTGTGGGTGATAAAGTCGTTTAACTTAAACTCACCCGCCATGTAACGCTCTACATATTCAGGTAGCTCTGAGCGACCTTTAACGCCACCGAATGCACTGCCTTTCCATACACGGCCTGTCACCAGTTGGAATGGACGCGTTGAGATCTCTTGGCCTGCACCAGCAACACCGATAACCACTGACTCGCCCCAACCTTTATGACAGCACTCAAGTGCACTGCGCATAACGTTAACGTTACCGATACATTCGAATGAGTAATCTACGCCACCATCAGTAAGCTCGACAATCACGTCTTGAATTGGCTTGTCATAATCTTTTGGATTGATGCAATCTGTTGCACCCAGTTGACGTGCTAGCTCAAACTTACTTTCGTTAATATCGATAGCAATAATACGTGATGCTTTAGCCATCTCTGCACCAATCACAGCTGAAAGACCAATACCACCCATACCGAATACGGCAACTGTCGCGCCCTCTTCAACCTTGGCGGTATTCATCACCGCGCCCATACCGGTTGTAACGCCACAACCTAATAAGCACACTTCTTCAAGCGGTGCTTCTGGGTTAACTTTAGCCAATGAAATCTCAGGTAATACTGTGTACTCAGAGAAGGTTGAAGTGCCCATGTAATGGAAGATATCAACACCATCTTTAGAGAAACGAGTCGTGCCATCAGGCATTAGACCTTGACCTTGGGTTTCACGGATCTTCTGACAAAGGTTAGTTTTACCAGACTTACAGAACTTACATTCACCACACTCAGGCGTATAAAGTGGAATAACATGATCGCCGACTTGAACACTGGTAACACCTTCACCGATAGACTCAACAATACCGCCACCTTCGTGACCGAGAATGCATGGGAAGATCCCTTCTGGATCATCGCCTGAAAGTGTAAAGGCATCGGTATGACAAACACCTGTTGCAATCATCTTGACGCGGACTTCACCTTTTTGCGGTGGCATCACGTCTACGATTTCCATCGTCAGTGGTTGTCCAACGGCCCAAGCCACTGCGGCTTTTGATTTAATAGTCTGTGCAGTCATCTGTAATACCTACTTTATATAGAGTTAAAAAACGGTCTTATCTAATCAACCAGTGCCGTCATGAATATGCCAACATTATAGCGAGCCACCAATAATTGATAATCCCACTATTATGCAATTTACTTTTACCATATGGTAATAATAGAGTGGATAGTGAGACACTATTACTCACACTATAACCATCGCTATTGAGGCTTGAGCTCAAATGAGCCTGCTTAACGAAGCTGGCTGCCTTTACTGCCGCGTCGATTAAACAGGCTGACTTTTTTCTGTTGTTCATCGAGTTCACTCTGGCAGCTCACACAAAAACGTACGCCTTGAATTGCCTGCCGACGTGCCTCAGGGATCGGCGCTCCACACTCCTCACAGAAAAATAAACTTGTGCCCAAAGACAATTCACTGCGAATATGCGCAACACCATCGGCAACACTATTATCAACCTGATCTTGCACCGCCCCATCGCGGGCCCAACCACCAGCCATATTGACTCCTCAATCTAGCCCCAAGCTTGCCGTTATGACCCAGCATGGTTTTGCTGACAGAGTTAAAGTTTAGAAGAGCGTAAGCAAATTGCCACGCCACTTTGATGGTGCAAATTATACTCAGTGAACCAAAACTGATAATCCCACAAAACTGAAAATTTCTTTTACCGTATGGTAATAATTAAGCCTTAAACAACCAGGTAACATTGCATTTAGGCTAGAGTTAGCAATAATTGGCATCATTGACAGCTGGGACAAGTAGAGAGCGTATATGTTTAACTGGGAAGGTGTGAGCGAGTTTGTTGCTGTGGCCGAAACGGAAAGCTTCACTAAAGCAGCTGCGCGCTTAGGGATCTCAACAGCCCAGGTCAGCCGTCAAGTGAGTGCTCTTGAAACGCGGCTAGCCGCTAAGCTATTCCATCGCACTACTCGCAAGGTATCGGTTACCGAAGTCGGCAGAGTGTACTACCAACATTGTCGCCAAGTGCTAGATGGCTTAGATGAAGCGGAACGCGCTATCACCAATTTGCAGACCACTCCAAGGGGATTGCTAAAGATCACCGCCCCTGTCACTTATGGCGAAGGCACCATCGCACCGCTGATCAATGACTTCCTCACGCAGTACCCCGAACTAGAAGTGCAAATGAATTTGACCAACCTTAAAGTCGACTTGGTCGACCAAGGTTACGATCTGGCGATCCGTTTAGGTCAATTGGAAGATTCAAGCATGATGGCTAAACGCCTCAGCTCACGCACCCAATATGTTTGTGCCTCCCCAAGTTACGTTTCCACCTATGGCCTGCCGCACACCTTGTCCGAGCTTGACCAGCACAACTGCTTAATTGGCACATTAGATTACTGGCGTTTTCAAGAAAAGGGCAAAGCCAGAAATGTACGGATAAAAGGAAACTTCAGCTGCAATAGCGGCCATGCCTTAGTTGATGCCGCTATCAAAGGCTTAGGCATTATTCAGCTGCCTGACTATTACGTGAACCCGTTTATCGCCTCTGGAGAGCTAGTGTCACTGTTGGAAAATAACCGCCAAGCCGACGAAGGTATATGGGCACTCTACCCACATAATCGCCACTTATCACCCAAGGTGCGTATGCTGCTCGATTTCCTCGGTGACAAATTAGCGTAGCTTCATATGCGGTATACAGCTTTGATTCTTTACCGTAACCGGCTAAAAAGTCTTACCTAGTGTCAAATACACTGTTTTATGCTGCTGATCATTTACGCCAAAACCGAGTACCGCAGGACCGAACTCGGTTTCGGTGCCGATAAATAAGCTACCGGCATAAATGAGATCATCTAGACCGCGATTACTTTTGTGTTGCCACACGTTACCCGCTTCTGCCGACGCGCCCAAATAAACCGGAATCGCTCTACCACCAAAAGCATGCCAATCAATTCGATATTGGTACACCAAAGATCCGTAGGCGAGTTGCGAGCCTACAAGCGCATCTTTATGCAAACCCGATAAATTAAGAAAACCGCCCAGTTTTTGCGTATGGATCAAACTAATTTGTTCGCTATCAATACCGCTCACGCTAATTTTGTTGATAAGTGTATGCTGCTTAACGCTGCGGGCATGTTTAAAAGCAAACTCGTAATTAAACAGCTCAGTATCGCCAAGCACATCGCCAAAGTTGGGTATCGTCAGTGGTTGTAACTCATCTTTGCTGTAAGCGCCTTTAAAATAGAACAGCGTACCCTCTTGAGGGAAACTATAACTATCTAGTGAATCGTAGCTTATCAGCGCGAAGCTAGAAAAGGTGTCGTAGTCGATATCGGCGCTGAGAATTGCCGGCCCTTCAATCTTGCCCGTTTCAGCTGAAAAGCCGAACTCAACGATCATGTCATTAGTGATATTCACGCCAACTGACGTACTGAGGCTGTGAGCTTTGGTCACCGTCTTGAGGCTGCGCTGATTATCCCAAAAGTAGAGCTGCTCCTCTTGGGAATACTGGTAGCGTGATTTCCAGTAATACTTATTAAGTGCATCGAGTGGCAAGCGATATTCAGTCGCTAGTTGCTTTTCTCTGCCGGAGGTGAGCTCGAAACGCAGTTGACCGTCAGTGCCAGCCACTTGGTTCATGCTATAGATAAGATCCAACTTAAGATCAGAGATCTCCCCAAAGTCCTCCTCCCACGAAAAACCAATATCAAAGAAGTTTGGCCCCCAGCTTTTTTCTTCCGTTTTCAGCTGCAGCTCTTTAGTACCATCAGCAGTCATTAACGCATCAACTTCTACTCGCTCAAAATGATTAAGCGCATAGACCCGATCAATCGCATCAACAATATCGGCTGCATCAACATTGTCTCCTGCACAGAGCCCTGCTGCTGTTGCTACTTTTTTATTGCTAGTAGCGCTGTGGTTAATTAATACCACTGAATCAATAGATTGCTGTTGGTAAGACTGTAAAGCTTGCTTGTAATTGGCACGTTGAGCCTGATATTGCTCAAAGGTATCAACGCTAACCGAGAGCGCTAATAGCTGTTCACTATGGGCAACAGCCGCCTGCTCACCTTTTTTAAAGCCGAGCGGCATACTGCTAAAATCGGTGGTGTCTAACTGGCTGATATCAGGGCGAATTAAGATATCTTGTGGCTGCAGATTGTTAATTTGCTCCACCGCATTTGCCCGAGTCATGATAGTCGATAGCTGGCCTAATATCGCAAAACTGTCTTTAAGCTCCTCTTTAGGCGCCAAATCAGCACCGATATCAATAGCAATAACAACATCGGCACCCATGTCTCGCACCGTATCAGCAGGCATATTACTGACCATGCCGCCATCCGCTAGATACTGACCGCCTATTTCAACCGGCTGCAAAATGCCAGGCACTGACGCCGATGCTTGCATAGCTGTGAGTAAACTACCTGACTCTAGCACCACGGCATGACCAGTGACGATATCGGTAGCAATAGCCTTAAAAGGGATCGCTAAATCATCGAATGATTGCTGCAGCGGCACCATACCCGCAGAGCGAATGTATAAGTTACCCATGGTTTGGCCACGCAGCACACCTTGCGGCATCAGTAGCTCACCGTCGAGTGAACCAAACTCAAAGGGTAAGTTGAAACGGTCAAAGTCTTGTTTATCATGATAATTAAGTGCTTTACGCGGGACCGCATCATCAAAACCACTGCTCCAGTCTAATTCGAGCATGATTTGCTCTATCTCATCAGGACTGTAGCCCAATGCATATAAACCACCCACATAGGCACCAATGCTGGTCCCCGCAATGTAATCAATGGCGATATTGTTCGCTTCTAAATAGCGCAACACACCGACATGCGCAGCCCCCTTAGCACCACCACCGCTTAAGGCTAAACCAATTTTTCTTCGCTTAGTTATTGGGTCAAGAGCATCACTTTGCTCAATATCATTGGCAGATACTGTAGGGCTTACAAGAGTCGCGACGACCAGCAAAGCAGTTACTCTAATTGGAAAATTGCTCACAACCACACCCAGTTAAATATGATGTGACTATTTTAAGGGGGAAGTAATTGACTCATTAAGTGCCTAACGTGAGTTTGATTGTCTCAAATGAACAGACAATATTTAGTAAGCATAAAATCAAATAGTTCGACCTTATTTTAAACAAATTAACGACCCAGCAAATTTGCTCGCAGCCTAATCTAGCAGTTAAAAGTCGACACAGATCACACTAAACGACCGCCAAACAGCCAACAATTAGAACAAAACACCAGCAAGGCCATACTTCCGTTAACATGCGCTACACTTTCCTTACTTCCCCTCTTTAGGATAAATGATGACTCGTTATACACTTGCAGCCTCTTGTATCGCCCTTGCATTAGCAGCTAATGCTAACGCTAGCCCTGTTGAAGAGGAGCTAAAAGCCCTCAAAGCACGTATTGAGCAACTAGAAGCTCAACAACAAAAGGCTGCCGAAAAGCCTCAACAAATCGAGCAAGTAGAAGTCGTCGAAGAAGTGGTCATCGTCAATGAGGTAGCGAAGAAAAAAGAAAACAACCTCAAGTTTGGCGGCGCCGTTCGTGTCAACTACTCCTATGAAGACTTTAACGATGACAATGCAGATCGCGGTGGCGACTTTGATTTCGATCTATTCCGCATTGATGTTTCCGGTAATTATGAAGACCTAATTTACTCTGCGCAGTACCGTTGGTTCGAGTACATGAATGTGATTCAGCATGCGTGGATCGGTTATAACTTTACTGAAGAGCAGCAAGGTAAAATTGGTGTCACTCAAGTTCCTTTCGGTATTCTAACTTACGCATCAAATAACTACTTCTTCAGCTCTAACTTCTACCTAGGCTTAGAAGATGACTACGATATGGGCCTAAATTACAAATACACAGGCGCCAATAACCGCTTTGATTTAGCCTTCTACAAGAATGATGAGCAGGGTGGCCTAGACGGCTATGTCTCAGACCGTACCGACCGCTATGCCTACGACGTAGTCGGTATTCGCCTTGATGGTGAAGATGCCTACGCGGCACCCAGTGACGGTTACGCAGCTGGAGAACTAAACACCTTCAACGCACGTTATGCCCATAACTTTACCTTCAATGAAGTTGCTCTTGAATTAGGTGCATCAGTACAAGCTGGGCAACTGGAAATTGAAAATGGTACCGATGGTGACAACGTTGCAGCCGCAATCCATGGCGTAGTTAACTACGATCGCTGGAATGTGAAGCTACAGCTGACTGATTATAAGTATGATGTTGATGGCATGGATGTGGATCGTATAGTGGTAGCGGCTTATCACTTCTATGATTCTATTCCAGCAGAAGCGACCACTTACATCGCTAACGTCGCCTACAGCCTACCGGTTAATATCGGCCCGATATCAAACCTGACCTTCTATAACGACTACTCATTGGTTACTGATAAGTCTGCGGATTTAGATGATACCTTTATGAATGTCACAGGTATGGCAGTGACCGCTGGCGGACTCTACACTTACTTTGATTTTGTCGTTGCTGAGAACCAACCCTTTATTGGCGGCACTATGGTTGGCGACGGTGACACCAACAAACGTTTCAATATTAACTTCGGTTACTATTTCTAAACTCATTACCGCGATGACTCAATAGCCACAGCCCATATCGCTAACAACAGAAAGCCCGCTTATCTTTCGATAAGCGGGCTTTCTTAATAGGTGAGTTGGCCGATAAGCCGGGTCCTGTCGTGGACAGTTATTCATCTAGGCCTGCAATTGCTCACAGGCTCAAGCGACCTACCCGGTCCCAACGCGAGCAGCGCCATACGGGACCCTATTTGGTCTTGCTTCGGGTAGAGTTTACCTTGCAACGGACTATTACTAGCCGCCCGGTGCGCTCTTACCGCACCCTTTCACCCTTACCAACCGAAGTTGGCGGTCTCCTCTCTGCTGCACTTGTCGTCGGTTCACACCGCCCAGGCGTTACCTGGTACCCTGCTCTTTGAAGCCCGGACTTTCCTCCCCGCTCTATTGAGCGCGGCAACTGTCTAGCCAACTCGGCGCGGATTATAGCCTAAGCGAAAGCAACAAACCAAGGACTTTCAACTTCAATGCTAACGAATAAGACGATATTAGAGGCCGATCGCTAATCCATGCTTATAAAGCGCGTTCTTTTTAATGCCGTAGATCTGCCCCGCAATCGCAGAGGCTTTCTTAAGCGGTAACTCTTCACACAGCAGTTTTAAGGTGTCGATCACCACCGTTGAAAACTCAGATTCTTCATCACTGCGATGGCCGTGACACATCAGCACGATTTCACCACGTTGCTGGTTTGGATCATCTTTAACTGTTTGCAGTACCTCTGCCACCGGACCTGATAGAAAGGTCTCGAAGGTTTTAGTCACTTCACGTGCCATCACAATTTCACGATCTTCACCAAGCGCGGCGGCAATGGACTCTAAGCTATGTACGATGCGATGAGGTGATTCGTAAAAAATTAAAGTGCGCGGGTCTTCTTTAAGTGCTGCAAGCTTGTCTAATCGACCTTTCTCTTTGGAAGGCAAAAAACCTTCAAATGAGAAGCGGTCTGACGGCAAACCTGAAGCGCTCAACGCAGTAATAGCTGCGCAAGGGCCGGGTAAAGGAACAACATCAAACCCCGCTTCACGTACCTGCTTTACCAAATGGTAACCAGGATCAGAAATTAGTGGTGTGCCGGCATCGGAGATTAGCGCAACCGCTTCACCATTACCCAACTTCTGAATAATCCACTGCGCTCTATCACGCTCATTATGATCATGAAGTGCAGTTTTACGCGTTTCAATGCCAAAGTGGCTCAACAACTTACCACTGTGACGCGTGTCTTCACAGGCGATGAGTGATACTTGGTTAAGCACCTCAATTGCACGGCTACTAATATCTCCTAAATTCCCTATTGGTGTGGGAACAATATAAAGCGCGACCGACAGGTCCATATCTACCTCTGTATTGACTAATGGCAAGAGTTTTTAACAAGACTTTCGCCAAGCGTAAGAGCAGGTTAAACTAATGACAGCATCTTACCAGAGTGAAGACCTGTGTTAAAAAGACTGAATTCAACTAAATTTATCTTAATCGCGATTTTATCTGCCGTTTTGTTCGGTTGTGGTACGCCAACAGCGCCAGTAAAGACTGAAAAAACAGAGGTTTCGTTGTCATCGGTGACAATGGCTTCATCGCAGTACTTGGCATTGGCTGCCAACGAAAAAAACCGTGAAACTCGTGATAAGTATGTTTTACTCGCTGCGCACGCCCTGCTTAATGAGGGCAATACCAACGCTGCAGATAAAACTTTGAAGTCAATTGCACAAGATATCACTCAAAAACCTGAGCTATTAGCAGAGCACAAATATCTATCTGCGCGAGTTTTAGAAGTTATTTCAACTTACAACCATGCCTTAGAAGTCCTCGATTATCCAAGTAACTGGCAACTACCAAACTGGCAACTACCAAACTGGCAATGGGTCAGCTATTACCAATTTAAGGCGCGCTTATATCAACAGATCAATCAACCGATAGAACAAGTTAGACAGCTAAGCTTACTCAGTCAGTACCTACCAGCCGCTCAAGCCTATGAGGTCAATGATGAAATCTGGCGCTCACTGCAGCCGATTAATGAACAAACGCTACTGAGCTTTCGCGATGACCGTAGTAATCCAATTTTTGCAGGTTGGGTACAGTTAGCTTATATCACCAAGCACTATGCGATTAACCCCAATGACTTGGTGCGTCAATTGGGCAGCTGGCAGCAACTAAATCCAAGCCATCCAGCAGCCGCTAAACTGCCAACAGATCTTGAAAAAGCGCTTAACACTAAGCCTTATCAGCCTAAAAATATCGCAGTACTGTTACCTCTAACAGGCTCTAGAGCAGTCGTAGCAAATGTGGTAAAACAAGGCATTATTGCCAATTACATGGCGACGGCAGATGATAGCGTTTCAGTTAAGTTTTTTGATACCGCTGCTGGTGCACAAGATGCCTACCAGCAAGCCGTTACCGCTGGTGCCGAGTTTATTATTGGGCCGCTACTGCAATCTGAAGTCGAGCAGTTGCAAGATATGGCCGTAACGCCAGCAACCACTGAGTCAACCCAATTAAGTTCAACCGCAAATAGGGGAGTAACGCCTGCTGCGGTTCCTAGCACCCAGATTGCGAAAAGCATTCCGCAACTTTACTTAAATCATATCGATAATTTTACGCCACAAGATGATAAATTCTTCTTCGCGCTATCACCCACGGATGAAGCCATAGACGCCGCTCAGAGACTTTATAATGATGGTATTGAGCAGCCTCTACTGCTAGTCAGCAATGATGCTGTCGGCCATCGTATGGCGGAAAGCTTTAGCGAGGCTTGGCAACTACTCACTCAAAAGCCTGCTGAAATCCATTACTATGATGCTGGTGACAAAATGAAAGTCACAGTACAAAAAGCACTAGGTGTTATTGATAGTAAGGAGCGCATTGCACGAATAAAAGCGATTCTAACACCTAAAATTGAGGCTGATTTTCGTTCTCGCCGTGACATTGATGCCATTTACATGATCTCAGCCAGTCGCGATTTGCTGTTATTAAAGCCATTTATCGACGTTAATTTCAGTGTATTTGCCGAACCAGTACCGCTCTACACCACCAGCCGTAGCCGAGTTGAAAGCAACAGCCGTGAAACTGCCAGTGAGTTGAATAACCTCACAATTAGTGATATCCCATGGTTAATTACGCCTAATACTGAAACACGTATGGTGAATGAGTTATGGCCTAAGTGGAGTAACAGTCGCAAACGCTTATACATTATGGGCTATGACGCATTAGATTTAGTCGGTAAACTTGCGCAAATGCGAGCGTTACCGGGTTACCAGTTTTCTGGCCGAAGTGGTGTATTGTCAGTACAACCAGATGGCACAATTAACCGCCAACTGAGCTGGGGACGTTATCAGAGGGGTAACCTTCGCCCGCTATAATAGACGTTTTAGTGTTATGTAAATTTGGCTTGAGCCTTAACTATTAAAAGGCTTTTTGCGTTATATTCAAATGCCGCCACAAGGATGAAGCGAATTTGAAAGGAAAAACAGCGGTTAAGGGACAAGCAGCTGAACTCGCCGCGCGACAGTATTTGGAACAACATGGACTGAAGTTTGTCGAACAAAACGTACGCTATCGTTTTGGCGAAATTGACTTAGTCATGCGCGATGGCAGAGATTGGGTATTTATAGAGGTAAAATATCGTACTCATACTCAATTTGGCGGTGCGTTGAATGCATTAAGTTCGGCGCAGACTAACCGCATTAGAAAGGCAGCTAGTCATTACATACAATTAAACAGCATCGATGCTATTTGTCGATTTGATGTTATCGCAGCCGATCCCAGTGGCATAAATTGGATCCGCAGCGCGTTTTGACCCAAATTCATTTTACATTGTGCGTAGATAGAAACACGCAGGACTATAAAAAGGTAATCCCATGTTAGAGCGTATAAAAGACAGCTTTACAGAATCTATCCAAACTAAGATTGATGCTTCAGAAGCACTACCAGAGTCAATTGCTAAAGCAGCAGAAATGATGGTGCAATGCCTATTAGGTGGCAATAAGATTTTAGCTTGTGGTAATGGTGGTAGTGCAGGTGATGCACAACATTTCTCTGCTGAGTTGTTAAATCGCTATGAAATAGAGCGTCCACCTTTACCTGCTATCGCATTGAGCTGTGACACCTCTACCATCACCGCTATTGCTAACGATTATAGTTACGATGAGATCTACTCAAAACAGATTATGGCATTAGGTCAACCTGGTGATATTTTACTCGCTATCTCAACCAGTGGTAACTCTGGTAACGTCATCAAGGCTATGGAAGCTGCACTGAGCCGCGATATGACGATCGTATCATTAACCGGTAAAGACGGCGGCGCAATGGCCGGCTTACTGAGCGTTAATGACGTTGAAATCCGTGTACCTTCTAATGTGACGGCTCGTATTCAAGAAGTACACTTATTAGCGATTCACTGCCTATGTGACAACATCGATCGCACCCTGTTCCCTCAGGACGAACAAGCATGAGAAAACTGCTTTCATTAGTTGCGATGTTGTTGATGCTTCAGGGCTGCGCAGGAGCCGTAATGGTCGGCGCAGTCGGAGGTGCGATGATGGTCAACGATGAACGCAGTTTTCAGACACAACTTGATGATACCAATGCTGATTTTAATATCTCCAGCGCACTTTCGTCACATGATGACTTGAAAAACCAAGCGAATGTGACGGGTGTGGTAATGAACTCGAATGTATTGATGATAGGCCAAGCCCCTAACTCAATGTTAAGAGACAAAGCCGTACGTACGGTGCAACAGCTTAAAATTGGTGGCAAGATCCACAATCAGATTAGGATCGGTAACCCGACCTCTTTCACCACTCGCAGTAATGACACTTGGATAACCACCAAGGTCAAAAGCCGCATGTTGAGTGAAGATGGACTAGACGTCACCAACATTAAAGTGGTGACCGAAAATGGTGAAGTATTCCTAATCGGTTTAGTTGCACGGCAACAAGCGGATCTAGCGGTTGACGTTGCCCGCAATACCGCAGGAGTACGTAAGGTGATTAAGGTATTTGAGTACACAGACTCCTAACCTAAACCACCTTACTCCACTACCTATTCACTAAATCATCGTGCATTTTGCTCGATGATTTTTTTTGGGTTGCTGGCCATCTTATAACTTAACCACGGCAAGATAAGTGACGGCAGCACAATAAACGCCGCACCAATCCAGCTTAATGCATCTAACCACTCCTCAAACAACAACCAACCGAAGAAGACACAAAATAACAGGCCACTGTACTCAGCAATGGCAACTTGGCTAGCCTGTGCACGGCGATAGGCCAATACACAAAACCAGTGATATGCCAGTAAAAAACTATTACTCAGTGCGGCAATCGCCACCAGTTGCCAACTCAGCCCCTCTAACCCTTGCACTGCAACCATAACGGCCACCAGCGGAATACTGAGAGCGTTATAAAGCATAAGTGTCACTGCCGGACTCTCAGTTCCTGGCAACTTACGCAATGCCAGTTGGTTAATGGCAAAAGTCAAAGCCGCTATCAGCACAGCGATACCAAACCAGTTTATCTCGCTCGGCCTTAACAAAATTAAGATCCCAATAAAACCGAGAATAGTGGCTAACCATTGTGATGGAGTAACTTTTTCCTTAAGCAGTACACAGCCAAGCAAAACAATGATTAGTGGCGCCGAGAAGAACAGCGAACTCACGGTTGCCATCGGTAGCGCCATCAAGCCCATAATCAAGCACACAGCTCCTAAAGCCCCGGTGTTAGCCCTAAATAAGTGCAGCTTAAGGTGGTTAGACGTTGGGCATCGAACGGCAAACCATAACGGTAGTAGCATCAAAACAGACAATACCTGACGGATGAGCAGGAACGTTGCAGCATTACTGCCCTCAGGCATCCATTTAATTGATACGTCATACAGCGCACTAAATAGGTTGCCAAATATCAACAACCCAATGCCAATCATTACGTTTGACTTCATCACTAGCTTCTAACCACTTAACTCAATATACGCGGATGATATAGCGCGCAAATCTTGACTAGAAATGATGTTTTTTACCCATGCATGAATTAAATTAATACCATGAGCAAGATCACTCATTAAATTCATGTGAAAGTGGATAAACTTGTATTAATAAGGGCAATTATGAGAAAACTTCCGCCATTGCGTGCGCTTCAGGTCTTTGAAGCTGCAGCAAGACAGAGTCACTTTTCCAAAGCTGCTGACGAACTATGTATTACTCAAAGCGCGGTTTCTCATCAAGTCAGACAGCTAGAAGAACACTTTGGTGAACGTTTATTTAAACGTGAAGGACGGCAGTTGCGACTCACCAACAAAGGCCAGCATCTTTATGAGTCACTGGAGCGGATTTTTAATGAGCTTAGCGATTTAAGCATGCAAATTAGCGGCGATAGTAACGACCAACTGCGGCTCGCGGTCTACAGCTCCTTTGCCATAAAATGGCTCATTCCTCGACTGAGCGACTTTAGAAGGCTGCATCCAGAAATAAAGATCCGCCTTGATATGATCACTGATGACCCAGAGCTTAGTGACGGCGTGGCAGACATGTTCATCACTGGCCAAAGTGGTCAGCCTGGTTATTATCATCAGTCGTTACATAAAGAGCGCTTGGTGCCGGTTATCAGTCCGAGTTTATTATCCTCCGATGACCCAATACATGAGCTCGATTCACAGCCACTGCTCACCGTTGATGAAGGGCCACTAGGACTCGACTGGGATCGCTGGTTTGTCGCCAACGATAAGCGATTACCGCCAGAACAACAGCAGCATATCTTCAGTCATGTATTATTAGCAATTGAAGCGGCGATTGCGGGCCAAGGGATAGCACTAGCATCTGACTTTATGGTGCAAACGGATATAGAGAAAGGTGTATTAGTGGAGCTAGCATTGCCGGATATTTTAACCGGGTTTGAATTCTACTTCAGTTGTAAGCAGCGGCGTTTGAAAGAGCCAGCTATCAAAGCCTTCGTAGGCTGGCTCAGTCATCAATCATAAGCCAATAAAAAAGCCAGCAGTGATGCTGGCTTGAGTTATTAAGGCTTTTATCAAGCTACACGATAAGACCAATCTTTTCGTACACTTGCTTAATAGTGACTTCAGCTCGAGCTTGGGCTTTCTCGGCCCCGTCTTGCATCACTTGATTCAAGAATGTTTGATCAGCGCGGTACTCTTTAAAGCGTTGCTGAATTGGCTCAAGCATGTTCACTACCGCTTCACCGGTAGCCACTTTTAAGTGACCATACATCTTGCCTTCAAACTCAGCTTCTAGTGCTGCAATAGATTGACCAGTACAGCCTGACATTAGACTCAGAAGATTCGATACACCTGGCTTTTCTGCGGCATCGAAACGCACCATTGGTGGCTCTTGGCCATCTGTCATCGCCTTTTTGATCTTCTTCATGATCGCTTTTGGATCTTCTAGCAGCTCGATAACATTATTGCGGTTATCGTCAGACTTAGACATCTTCTTTAGCGGATCTTGCAACGACATCACCTTAGCACCATGCTCAGGGATAAACGGCTCTGGTACCACAAAGGTTTCACCATAAGCGTTATTAAAGCGAGTCGCGATATCACGAGTCAGCTCCAAGTGTTGCTTTTGATCTTGACCTACTGGGATCTCGTTTGCTTGATAGAGTAAAATATCAGCAGCCATTAGCACTGGGTAACCAAACAAGCCAACGTTAATGTTGTTGGCATGCTTTTGTGATTTATCTTTAAACTGCGTCATGCGGTTTAGCTCACCCATCTGGGTGTAACAGTTCAACGCCCAACCTAACTGTGTATGCTGCGGCACTTGAGACTGAATAAATACCGTGCTCTTTTTAGGGTCGACACCACAGGCTAAATATAGCGCTAGAGTATCAAGACAAGCTTCACGTAATTTAACCGGATCTTGTCTCACGGTGATTGCATGCAGGTCAACGACGCAATAAAGGCAATCATGACTATCTTGCATAGCAACCCATTGACGTAACGCGCCCATATAGTTACCGATGGTAAGTGCACCTGATGGCTGAGCACCACTTAGGACTACAGGTTTCGTTAGAGGGGTCGTCATTTTATTTATTGCTCCATTGCTTGTCGCGCTTACTTGAGTAACGCGGAAATTTCACTAAATTGTTCACATACGGCGCTCGGACCGCTTAGGCCAATATCTTCACCGTAGTTGTAGCCATAGGTCAAGCCTATTGAGGCGATAGCTGCAGCTTTTGCCGCTAATATGTCATTTTTTGAGTCACCAACCATTAATAGCTGCTCAGGCTCAAGCTGCCACTGCTGCATAATATGCGTCAACGGCAGCGGATCCGGCTTCATTTTAGCTAATGAATCACCGCCTAGTACTATCGAAAAATAGCAGTCTAGGTTAAACGCTTTAAGCAGTGGCACCGTAAATTCGAAAGGCTTATTGGTGACGATAGCCAGTTGGTAACCCGCTGAGTGCAGCGTTTTAAGTACTTGTTCGACGTTGTCGTATAAGCGACTATGTTGCTGCAGGTTCTGCTGATAAAAATGCATAAACCTTGGCATACACGCAGCAAGTTTCGCGTCGCTAACTTCAGTATTAAGCGCAAAATTAAGCGCTCGGCGCATCAGCATTTCAGCGCCATTACCGACCCAGCTACGAACTTGCAACTCGGTGCTTAGCGGCAACTCAAGCTCTTGCAAAGTCGCATTGGTCGCAGCAGCAAGATCAGGAACGCTATCAATAAGCGTTCCGTCTAAGTCAAATGCTACCGCTTTAATTTGACTAAAGTCAGTCATTAACTATGCCTCAACGCTAGCAAGTTCAGCACGCATTTCGTCGATAACTGCTTTGTAGTCTGGCTTATTGAAAATAGCAGAGCCAGCAACAAACATATCTGCGCCTGCAGCAGCAATTTCAGCGATATTATCCACTTTAACGCCACCATCAACTTCAAGGCGGATATCAAAACCACTGTCGTCAATCAACTTACGTACCTGACGCAATTTGTCTAACGTTGACGGGATAAACGACTGCCCACCAAAACCTGGGTTTACTGACATCAACAAAATGACATCCAGCTTATCCATCACATGGTCTAAATAATGTAATGGTGTGCCAGGGTTAAACACTAGGCCAGCTTTACAACCTGACTCTTTAATGAGTTGCAAACTACGGTCTAGATGCTCGCTCGCTTCAGGATGGAAGGTGATGATTGAGGCACCAGCTTCGGCAAAATCAGGGATTAAGCGATCAACAGGTTTAACCATTAAATGCACGTCAATATCTGCCGTTACACCGTAATCACGCAATGCTTTGCACACCATAGGACCTATGGTCAAATTTGGTACATAGTGGTTATCCATTACATCAAAATGGACAACATCGGCACCCGCGTTCAATACCGCATCGACGTCTTCACCTAGACGAGCGAAATCTGCAGACAAAATAGAGGGAGCAATCAAAAATGGACGCATATTAAAACCACCAGTATGTTTAAGAAGTGCACTATTCTACCTGCTGCTGTCCACGCTCTCTATAGCTAGCAACCCATTTCGCCAAATTGGTAGGCTAAAATTTTTCATTGCAACAGTTAAAATGAATTTAAATGTAAAAAATGTTTAAAATATAACCTTGTTTGCTATAATGTTCCGACTGCATGAAAAATAGGAGGACGACATGAAAGGATTACTCGAGAAAACAGCGACTTTTAGAGCTGCTGCTACTCTTGCTGTCGTGACTGCAGCTTTAGGAACGATTAGCTTAACATCTCAACCGACTGAAACGGCCTCTAGCGCTGCTTGCGTATGTGATAATGCCACCAGCAGTTATAACCCAGGACTACCAGCGAGCCACCCGAGTAATCGATGTGCTGCTCAGTCACATGATTTGAGCTGGAAGAGTTGGTTATCAGGAAAAAGCCACACCAATCAGTTACATTTCATCGATCTTTTTGAGCTGTTATATGGCCATCAAAGTTCACCAATCAATAGCGACAACTCTCCGATGAAGGGCGAATAACAACTCTTATGCTATATCGATGGTGGCAAGTACTGTTAAGTACCCTCGCTGCCTTTATTGGTGTGCAAACAGAGCAAAATCGACTTAGAGACTTTCAAACTTCTTCTCCAGTTCCCTACATAGTGATGGGCATTTTGCTCGCTGTGGTATTTGTATTAGGACTGATTTTTATTGTTAATCAGGTACTCGCCTAAGCGTTAACTATTCGGCGAGAAGGCTCAAAGTTAATCATTTTCGCTATGATAAGAATCATCATATAGCGCCATCAATTCATCAACTTTCTTTCGGCCACTGCCGTTTTGACTAATATTGCGCTGCACCTGAATTGAACCAAATGTTGCACCATGGTACAGCTCTCTAGTCAGCGGGATATCGTGGTTACTTATCAACACTGGTATGCCACGCTCAATAGCGGTATGACGTGACTTTCTTGCAAGTAGTGCCTGGTCATCGAGTGAAAAGCCTGCGCCGACATAGGTAGTAAAGCTTGCCGTTGATGATAATGGTGCGTAAGGCGGATCGCAATAAACCACATCACCAACTTTAGTCATATCGATGGCTTGTTCGTATCCAATACAACGAAACTCAGCGCGTTGTGCTTTTTCTGAAAATGCACGGATCTCATTTTCCGGAAAGTAGGGTTTTTTATAGGAACCAAAAGGTACATTAAAGCCACCTTTACGGTTATAGCGGCATAAACCGTTAAAGCCATGACGATTCATATAGAGAAAATACACTGAGCGTTTAAATGGGTCTTTAGTCTCATTAAAACTGCTGCGGATTTTATAGTAAGCCTCTTTCTGATTCATCTCAGGGACAAACAGTGCTTTAGCGGCTTTGATGTATTTCTCTGGATCTGATTGCACGATCTTATACAGGTTAATCAGATCTTGATTAATATCGCACAATAGGTAATGGTCATAATCTGTATTAAGGAATACAGAACCGGCACCTACGAATGGCTCTACAAGTCTTTCACCTTGAGGCAGGTGCTCTTTTAGAGCTTCAATCAGTTTAAATTTTCCGCCAGCCCACTTTAAGAAGGCCCTTTGTTTTTTAATCATTTAAATTGATTGAATACTAAGAAAAAGAGAGCTGATGATTGTACTCTCTTTATTAATTAATTTCACGAGTTGGAACACTATCTTGTAACTCATATTCAGTAAGATCTTGCCACTTTCTTATCCACGGTGCTGAAATATTGCCGTTTGCCGTTAATTTCAACGATTGTTCTCTTGCTTCGCTTAGCGTAACAAACTCGCCCAACAGCACGACCCAGCGACTCCTATATCTGGCAACCTTAACCCCATCTTGTTGCGCTATTTTGTCTAACGTTCTCGCTAAAGAGTCTAAACGCTTAACACTGGCAAGCTGCAATGTGTAGCCATGAGTAGGCTTTTGCTGCACGTTAATGCTAGCAGTAATATCTTTTTGCTGGTTCGATGGCGTTGGTGCTTCAATTTCTTTGATTGAGAAAGTCTCAATAGTTTGACTTGCTGCAGGTTCAACTATCTCGGCCATAACCTCTTCCGAGTCAGCCAAAGGCTCGACGGCGAGCACATCAGAATGATGAAGTTTGTCAGCTTGCTCACTTTCTAGCTCACTGACGAAAATTTTATCACTCCCAACTTTATCTTCTATCAGACGATTTTTTTCTAGCACTATAAAATGTTCTGCTAAAAGTTGCTCACCATAGTCCGCCAAAAAGGGCGAAGTCAACACCGGGGCACCAGCAAACACCACTTCAGTTACAGGTTCACTCTCTTGCTCTGACTCTCTAAAAAACCAAACAAGGAAAAGAACAACAAATGTAATGGCTGCTACCATCAGAGGGCGCTTGAACTTGGAGGAAGGTAGCGCCTCTTCGGCATCGCCATTTAACGCAAGCTCAAGTAGCAGAACAACTTCTTTTGGGGTGCCACGTTGAAGCTCTAGCCTGTTTCTAACAATATCTCTAGGGGTAAATGGCTGTGCTTCACTGCGGTTCAATAACGTATAGTAAAGCCCTTCTCTCTCAACGCTATCGATGGGATCAATATCTAACGGCAGCAACAGTTGCCTCTGGTCCACTGGAAGTTGCTGCAAAACATCATTAAGAAACTCAACCGGGCAAGTCATCGTTATATTGACGGTTTTACCTGCAAAAGACATTTGGCTTAATACGATACATTCAGCCCAGATCTCTAGCGGTATATAATGCGCATCATCTAGAACGATACAACTAGCCGATGGTAGCGCTGCGGCAGCTCTTAGCATTGTTTCCGGCAGAGGTAGCTCATCATCAAATACTGGATCGGCTAACAACTGCACCAGTATCTTTCGACGAATTTCAGCACTATCACAATATTTAGGACAAATAACGAGGGCAGAGCTAAATTCTTCTAACTCAGTCAGTAACGCAGTAACAAGCGTGGTTTTACCCGCGCCCTCTTCCCCCGTTAACACGATGAGTTGCTGACCATATAAACTAATATGTTGTAAGCGGTTTAGAAGTGCTTCTTGGCTAGGCAGTAATGTTGAACCGGTAAACGACATTTAAGCTATTACTCCCACACTTGAATGCACAGAGCATGGCTGGTAATGACGCAGCAAAAGTTGCCTATGCTGAATAAACATAGGGTCTTTAACCATTAAAGAATTTGAAAATATGAAGTTAACTTTCACCGAATACCTGCAGCATAGTTTATGCGCAGTCGATAACCTCTTGAAGTTGCTCGTCAGTAACATTGCTATAGATCCCCGCTCGGCCTAAGCCTTCGGGTAATACTAAACGTAACTGTCCTTTAAGCACTTTTTTATCGCGGCGCATATGTTTAATGAACTGTTCAAAATTCATCGTTGCGGGTGCTGAAGTTGGCAGATCGAATGCAGCAAGTAACGCTGTGATACGACAAACAATTGACTCTTCAACTAACCCAAGCTTATTTGAGGTAATTGCAGCAAGGACTGTGCCAGCAGAAACAGCTTCGCCATGCAGCCACACGCCATAACCCATTTCCGCCTCTATGGCATGTCCAAAAGTATGCCCCAGATTAAGCAAGGCTCTCACTGCTTGTTCTGTTTCATCCTTTTCGACGACATCGGCTTTAATTTCACAACAACGACCAATAGCATATTCAAGTGCTTGAGTATCAAGCGCTTTCAATGCTTCAACATTGTCTTCTAACCAGCTGAAAAAATCCGCATCCCACATAATGCCGTATTTGATCACCTCTGCCATACCAGCAGCGAACTCTCTTTTAGGCAAAGTGTTTAAACAATCAGTATCAATCAGTACATATTTCGGCTGATAAAAAGCGCCGATCATATTTTTCCCCAAAGGGTGATTGACTGCAGTTTTACCACCGACGGAAGAGTCAACTTGTGAAAGTAAAGTGGTTGGGAATTGAACAAAGTCGATACCGCGTTGGTAACTTGCCGCGGCAAAGCCGGTCATGTCACCAATAACACCACCGCCCAACGCAATCAGTACCGTGTCGCGGCCCAAATTTTGTTGTAGCAAAGAGGTGAAAATAGAGTCCATCTGGCTCAGCGTTTTGTATTGCTCACCATCTGGTAAAATCACGGGCGTCACGCAGCTGAAAGCTGACAGCATGGCTTGTACTTTTTCAAGATACAGTGGCGCTATCGTTTCATTAGTGACAATGAGGATATTCTTATTTTTAAGATAGCGAGCCAAAGGCTCGCCATTACTTAACAACTTCTGGCCAATTACGATTGGGTAACTACGTTCACCGAGTTCAACCAGAACTTGTTTAGTCATATCTTAAAAACCTAATTGCTCAATGATTTGGTTGGCAACTACTTTAGCGCTTTGCTCATCGGTTTTAACGATAACATCAGCGATTTCTTCGTAAAGAGGGTTGCGAACCTCTGCTAGGTTTTCTAGCACTTCTCTTGGATCATCTACTTGAAGTAGTGGACGACGCTTATCTCTTTGCGTACGTGCTACTTGCTTGTCGATTGTGGTCTCTAGGTAGACAACAATCCCACGAGCAGAAAGATTATTACGGATCTCTTTGCTCTGAATTGAACCACCACCAGTTGCTAACACGATACCTTGCTTTTCGGTTAAATCAGCAACAACTTGTGTTTCGCGAACGCGGAAGCCTTCTTCGCCTTCGACATCAAAAACCCACGCAATGTCAGCGCCTGTACGGCTTTCAATTTCTTGATCTGAATCGTGGAACTCTAAGTGCAGCATCTGTGCCAGATGACGGCCTATAGTGCTTTTACCAGCCCCCATAGGGCCTACTAGGAAAATATTACGTTTTTCGGCCATTGCTATATACGTCTGAATCTTATTTGAAGTTTGCCTACGCCAACTCGAAAACGATGAGTTGACCTTAAATGTTACCTTGCTCTATTGAGACTTGACCGCTGATTATCTCAGCTAACCACTATTGATGGCAAGCGAAGTAACACATTTCTATCAAAAATCTATTTCACATTGCCAAAAGCCAACGCTAAACGCTGGCTTTTAGGTATTTATTACGATTAAAGTGCTTCGGAAACTATTTTAGGAGTGACAAAGATAAGCAGCTCTTGTCGCTCATTCTTATCTGATGTACTTCTAAACATAAATCCAAGGTAGGGAATATCACCTAAAAGCGGAACTTTACTGACGCGACTAATCAATTGCTGTTGGTAGATACCACCCAATACGATGGTTTCACCATGATCCACTAGCACTTGAGTGCCAATACGTTGAGTATCAATAGAAACGGCTTCTCCCGTAGGCGTAGCTACCACTTTACCTTGTGAATCTTGAGTGATCTCTAAATCTAGAATGACCCGGTTATCTGGGGTGATTTGTGGCGTCACTCGCAGTGATAATACCGCTTTCTTAAATGTTACTGTCGTAGCACCGCTTGAGCTGGCTTCGACATAAGGGATCTCAACACCCTGCTCAATATAAGCCGCTTTCTGATTCGAAGTCATAATACGCGGGCTGGCAATAATCTCACCTTTGTTTTCTTGCTCAAGCGCACTTAATTCAAGATCCAGCACCGTGCCATCAGCAAGCTTGGCAACAGAAAAAGCGATACTCGTTGCATTAACAGGCGCAGCTGGCAGGTTGACGTTCAATCTATCGCTTAGGCTCGGAAGTATACCCGCAGCTATGCTATTAGCGCCCTCTAAGCTACCTGAAGTACCTTTAGTTCCTTGCTGGTCTGTCACTCCCCAACGTACACCTAAATCTTCAGCTACGTCATCTTTAACCGTAACCATACGCGCTTCAATTAATACCTGCTTAATCGGAATGTCTAGTACTTCAATTAAGCGATAAATGCTCTCTAAAGTCTCTTCAGTATCTTTGACTAATAGCGTATTGGTGCGCTCATCGACTGCGACACTGCCGCGACTTGACAGTAAGCTAGAGTCCTCGCCCTTTAAGAGAATGGCAATATCGGCCGCTTTGGCATAATTAATCTGCAAATATTCAGAGTAAAGCGGTGCAAGCTCTTTCACTTCCTGGCGATTTTTAAGCTCTTGGCTTTCTCTTATAGCAATCTCTTCACTTGGAGCAATCATTAAGATATTGCCCTCGATACGCTTATCTAAACCTTTAGTTTGTAATATTAGGTCAAGCGCTTGGTCCCAAGGTACATCGTCAAGTCTTAAGGTAATGTCACCTTCAACGGTATCACTCACCACCAAATTGAAATTATTGTAGTCGGCAATGATCTGCAGCACAGTTCTAACCGCCATATTTTGAAAATTCAGTGACAGTGAACGCCCATCATAGGTTTTCTCTTCTTTGGCAATATCAAGACGTTCAGCCTTTTCCATGCTCAAGATAAAAACACGACCATCTTGTTGATAGTCATATTCATAACTACCTTCAATATCAATAAGAAAACGGCTGGTAAGATCCTCTTTGAACGTTTCAAAGCTGTTAACTGGGGTAGCAAAGTCATGTACATCCATGACGTAAAGCAGATCAGAGCGAATATCCGTGTTATACAATTTAAGCTCGAGCTTAGAGCCAACCTGCTCTACATTTGCAGCCACGGTGCTATTGTCTAACTTAACTAACAACTGACCACCGCCATTAGCAGTGCGCTTAAAATCAATGCTTTCAATGCCATTTACAAATGGATTATTGCCACCAGCATTACTATTAATAACTTCGTCATTGATCGTCAGTCGATATGTATTACCAACAATCCGGCCTTGATAGGCCTTAACGTCTTCTAAACCAACAAACACTTGAAGATTGGCACCGTTTTGCACGGTACTAATAGTTTCAACATCGACCGTATCAATCGGCAATGTTTGTTTTTCTAGCCCTGAAATACTATCGGCAAATCCCAAAATTATCTGTGCTGGGTCGGCATTCAAGTCTATTTCAGGTTCCTCAATTGGCTGTTCAAATACCAACTGCAGCTCTAGCTGATGATCAACTACTGCATGATATTTAACGTCGATAAGCTTATTGGTGGCATTAGCAAACGGAGCCATCCCTAATAGGAGCGCAAGGCTAAAAGTAACCTTGATAAAAGACGCGGCCATGTCGCGGGCGCGGTGTGTGATAGACAATCTCATGATTCCCTCTGTCATCTTTATCATTCTCCTGTAAGTTCCATGCTGCTAGAGCGTTCTGTCCAGCAACCAGAACCATCTGGGATCAACTCTATAATTTCGATCGTTTGCGGCGTTACTTTGGCTATTTTGCCATGATAAAGCCCCAAATATTGACCCGTTCCGAGGCGGTAAACACTGCCATCACTCGTCTCAAGTAGGGCCCAAATAGCATCAGCTTCACTTAATGTTCCACGCATCTTTAAATTATCGAGTGCATAGGTTTCTAAGCGGCCTTTTCGACGTTTTAAATCCGGCTGCAAACAATCCTTAGTGGTATCGATAACCTCTTCAGTCAACTCTCTTGACGGTGGCATATAGGGGCTACGCATAAGGTCTGCTTGATAATCAAAATGTTCAAATTTAGGTGTCGCCTTAAGTGGCTTGATATGGGCCACGTGCTGCGCTTTAGTGGTGGTGACAAATAGCTCTAAATCACTACGATCTCCGACACAACCAGTGAGCATAATAGCGAGAATAATGGCAGCATAAGATCTCATCATTTTGATGCACCCTTTTCTGCTGGCAACTCAGCCCCCTCTTTAAAACGGTAAGTCTTTGCGAGAATATCCATAGCGAGTCCGCCACTGTCGTCTCGGCTAATCACAAAATCATGCAAACTAACAATTCGAGGTAACTTTGCGACCCCACTGACAAGGTGCCCAAGCTGATGATAATCGCCACTTACGGCAATTTTTATCGGAAATTCGATGTAAAACTCTCGAACGATTTCAGAATCCCAATCTAGGCTATTGATTTTAAGACCTGCATCAGTAGCCACAAATGTGATGTCATCGAGTAAGCCCGGCATCTCATTTTGAGAGGGAAGCATTTTCAATAGTTCAGCAAACTGCACTTCCATTACTGCCAGCTGTTCGCGATACAATTTAAGATTAGCGGCGAGTTGATATTTAGACTTGAAGTCACTCTTTAGTTGTTGCTCTTTTTGCTGCTCCGCATTGAGCGCATCAATTGCATCTGAAACAAACAAAAAATAACTACCGACAAACACACAAATGGCAAGTAATGCGGCAAACACCACTTTAACCAATTTGGGCCAAGCGCCTATGTTTTCAAAATCAATATCGTTAAATTGACTCAGGTCGAGGTTCATTTACTCGCTCCTTTATCCGCGAGCAAGTCCGCACTGTCGCCGTCGGTGATAGTGACTCTGAGCGTGAACCGTTGCAGCTGTCTAAGCTCTTCGTTTTGCGCAACAATAGATTGCATATTAGGATCTTGTAGCCAATCAGAAGTCTTAACTTTACGCATCATATTAGCGACATTATTATTTGATTCACTGCGACCTTCTATCCACAACATACTGCCTTTCTTTTCAATACTAGAAAGGTAGATCCCCGCTGGCACGATACGCACGAGTTCATCTAGAACATGTGTCGGCAGATTTCTAGATTGCTGTAGCCCCAGAATGATCTCAGTTCGACGTTCAATATCTTTTTTACGGGTTCGGATTTTGGTAATTTCTGCTATCTGTGTTTCAAGCAATTGAATTTCTGACTGTAAGTAAGCATTGCGACTCTTTTGGTCATCTGCGACTACGTCTATCGCCATTAATGAAAGGTAAACAACGAGACCAGAAACCAAGAAAACCAGTGCGAGTACACCGGTATAATCTCTTTTCTGTTTTTCACGCGCTTCTTCACGCCAAGGTAAGAGGTTTATGTTCGCCATTCAGCATAACTCCTTAGCGCTAATCCACATGCCAACATATATTTGCCAATGTCTGGTTGGAGTTTCTGCTTAACAGCATCATCAGCATGTAAACAACCCTTAAACGGATCGCCTATCACGGTATTCACGCCCAATTCATTTATCATCAGATTTGTCATACCCTCAAGCTTGGCTGTACCGCCGCACAATACGATATGATCAACTCTGTCTTTACCGCTAGAGGTACAGTAAATTTGCAAAGTGCGCTTTATCTGCTGTAGAAGTTGGGTTTGAAAAGGAGACAGTACTTCAAACATATAATTGCGGGGTAACTCTCCGGCTAACTTCGCCTTTTCAGCCTGCTCATAAGTCATGCCATAAAAAGAGAGTATCGACTGTGTAAATTGCTCTCCGCCAAATGCCTGCTCTCTTACAAAAGTCGTCTCGCCGTTTTCTACCACTGAAAAAGTGGTGATATTGGCACCGATATCGACAAGAGCGACCACTTTATTTTTCGCGTCTTGTGGCAACTGCGCCGATATCATTTCAAAAGCTCGACCTAAGGCATAACCTTCAACATCAACGACTTTGACCTCAAGGTTTATCTCTTCAAGGGCATCTGTTCGACTATCAATATTTTCAGAGCGACAAGCACTAAGTAATACGTCCACTTTGCTCGGATCCGTTTTATTAGCACTAAGCGTTTCAAAATCGATATTAACTTCGTCAAGGGAATAGGGAATAAGGTTATCAGCTTCGATCTCTATCTGAGCTTCCATCTCTTCTTCACTCAAAGAGGAATCCATATAGATAACTTTGGTCATAACAGCAGAACCTGATACAGCTACAGCGGCAAATTTTGTGGTTTTAGGAAGTGAACGTTTAACCTGCTTCAGAGCCTCAGAAACGGCTTCCGTATCACGAATTTCATGATCGTTTACAGCCCCTTTCTTAAGCGGGATTGCAGCATGACTTAGTATTTTATATCCATCAGCAGTCTTACTCAGCAGAATCGCTTTAACTTCATGGGAACCAATATCAATCCCAACCATCTGCGGAGCCTGACGCTTCCATATATTCGAAAGCATAGTCCAACGTCACTTTATTATTATTTTCAAAAATAGATTAGCACACAATCTACGCGTTATAGCTATTTGTACAAAATGTTTCTGGATTTTACAATTGCCATTTTATTGACTTTAAATAACTACTTATATCGCTCGATACTGTGTCAGACTACAAACCTATATCATTTTTACCATGTACACTGGTTTATCACAATATACAGTTTTAAATACTGCAACATAATTCAAATGCAGCATAAAAATCTAACGCCACAGTTCTGACGGCGGTGAATTTTAATGCGTATTTATTTTCAATAAGATCGATTACAGCACAATTAATTACGCCAATGAGTATTTCAGTTAACGCTTATATCGGTTATCCATTAAGCATTCTCGATTTTATATGATTAGGGGCTGTTGAACTTTCACGGTTTTTTTGCCGCAGTCTATTGGCTATTTTGACAAGGCGGAGACTATGCCGTTTAGTTATTCTCCACAAATAGTCTACAACACAGTAAAAATAGCCAAGAAACGCTGTCCTTTGGGTTCGACTCAATGCTTCTATTCTTTTATGACAAGAATGTGTTATGCGCTTTTCACTTAGCCAGCTAAGCTTTATCGCTCAAGCCTTGTACTAGAAGCATTATTCCTTACGGTAAAGAATCGAACAAAAACTAAGCTCGAAAGTTCAACAGCCCCTAGTTTTAACATTCTGAGCCAAGCCCGTTTCAGCTTTCACTTTTTACCAGTTTTACTATCAATTAAGCCAATTTAGTTAATCTAAACATTAATCCTTAGGCTTTTACTTCACCATTTCTTCAACGGCTTATATACTACGGGTCTTATTTACATTCATGGAATCTTCCTTTGAAGTGGTTTAAACGTCTTGTTATTGCTTTCTTTAGCCTTGGGCTGCTTGGCATTGGTGCTATTGTGGCAGCATACTTTTATGTGCTTCCGGAGCTCCCGGATGTCACGACGCTTAAGACGGTAAAACTACAAACGCCACTGAGAATTTACAGTAGCGACGGTAAACTTATTTCCCAGTTTGGTGAAAAACGTCGAATTCCTGTTCAATATGACGATGTTCCCGAACAACTCATCAACGCAGTACTCGATACCGAAGACGCTCGTTTTTTCGAGCACAAAGGTATCGATCCTATCGGTATTATTCGTGCTGCATTTATTCTGGTCACTACAGGTAAGAAGAGTCAGGGTGCAAGTACAATTACTCAGCAAGTAGCCCGAGGTTTCTTCTTAACCCGAGACAAAACCTATATCCGAAAGACAAAAGAGATCTTTCTAGCCTTAAAGATTGAGAAAGCTCTTAATAAAGAGGAGATCTTAACCCTTTACCTTAACCGCTCTTTCCTTGGCAACCGCGCTTACGGTGTTGGTGCTGCGGCTCAAGTTTATTACGGTAAAGAGTTAAACGAACTGACTCTTCCTGAAATGGCGATGATTGCTGGTTTGCCGCAATCACCTTCAGCAGCAAACCCTATCAGAAATTCGACGCGCGCCCTAAATCGTCGCAACTGGGTACTAAGTCGCATGCTTGAGAAACGTAACATTACTCAAGCGCAGTATGAAGAGGCCATTCAAGCACCTATTACAGCCAAATACCATGGCGCAGTCATCGATCTATATGCCCCTTATATCTCTGAGATGGCACGCGACTACTTAGTTGAAAAGTACGGTGAAGAGGAAGCGTATACTGGCGGTTATGATATCTACACGACAGTAGATTCAAAACTACAGTTAGATGCACAAAAAGCCCTTCGCCATAACGTTTATGCCTATGACGAACGCCATGGCTACCGTGGACGCACTAAGGTACTTTGGACCGATGTACAGCCAGACAATGAAGAAATCAAAGCGAAATTAAAGCAAACGGGGTCATTCCAAGGAATGCATCCAGCGGCAGTGCTTAGCGTTGATGAGCAAACAGCCAAGGTGATGACAGCTAAAGGTGATGTCTATGAACTCCCTTGGGACGGTATCAAATGGGCGCGTAAATTCATTACTAATAAGCGTCAAGGTAAAGCACCTAAACTTGCTACAGAGGTATTAACTGCCGGTCAGCAAGTTTGGATCCGTAATAATGGCGATATCTGGCAACTTAGCCAGGTCCCTTTAGTTGCCAGTGCGATTGTTTCGGTAGATCCTCAAGACGGTGCTATTAGAAACCTTGTCGGTGGCTTTAGCTTTTACACTAGCCAATATAACCGCGTCACTCAGGCTAAGCGCCAGCTAGGTTCGAATATCAAGCCATTTATCTATACAGCGGCATTAGAGAAAGGTTATACCCTTTCAACACTGATCAACAACGCACCGATTAATAAACCTGATACACGACAAGGAACGGCTTGGCGCCCTAAAAACTCGCCAGATGTTTATGGCGGCCCAACAAGGCTGCGTGTTGGTTTAGCGCAATCAATTAACGTTATGTCAGTTCGTGCCATGCGCTATAGCGGATTAGATGCAACCATAGCCCAACTTGTTAAGTTTGGCTTCGATCCGGCAGACCTCCCTCGTAACGAATCTATTGCGCTGGGCTCACCATCGGTTACCCCATTGCAAGTGGTTACAGCCTTTTCAACCTTCGCTAATGGTGGCTATTTGGTTGAACCTTACTTTATCGAAAAAGTAGAGTCAGCCAATGGCGATTTGATTGAAACTGCCAACCCAACACTGGCTTGTACACCTATTGCCCCTGAGCAGCCATTAGTCGATGACCCTTTCGCCGCTATGGCCAACGAACTACCTGGTGATGCAACAGCAGCAACTGAGGATATGCCATCAACCACAGAGCAATGTGGTAATGAGGACTCACGTTTTGCGCCACAAATTATTTCAGAGCAAACCGCATTCCTAATTACCGAATCACTTAAAAGTGTAATTTGGGGTGGTGGAGATTGGAGTAAAGGTACCGGCTGGAATGGTACAGCTTGGCGTGCAGCTAGAGTGGTTAAACGTCGAGATATTGCTGGCAAAACAGGTACCACAAACGAATCTCGCGATACTTGGTTTAGTGGTTTTAACCCTAAACTAGCCACTACCGTTTGGGTTGGTTTCGATGATCATAGCCAAGAGCTAGGTCGCACCAGCTGGAATGCTAACGGCGCTAAAGATCAAATATCACTTGCTGAAGCGGGGGCAAAAACTGCTGGACCTGCTTGGAACGAGTTTATGAAAGATGCATTGGAAGGCACACCTGTAGAGCCGACCAAAGCACCTGAAGGGATAGTTTCTGCACGTATCGATTTAACCACAGGTAAGTTGAGCCGTAAAACAGATTATACCACCCGATTTGAGTACTTTATTGCAGGTACTGAGCCGACTGAATATGCGACAGAGCAAGAGGAAGACAACAGCGATATCTTTATCGATAAGTCTGAGGAAGAAGATCTTTTTCAGTAACTATAGCGACTCCATTAGTACCAATAAATGCAAATAAAAAAAGGCAGCCATTTGTTTAACAAATAGCTGCCTTTTTGTGTTCAAATACGTCGCTAATCTAATTGCTATTATTAGCTTGTTTAGTTACTAATGCTGATTTGACCTGCACTAATGATGTGCCACCTAATGCTTCACGTTTAGCCAAGCAAGACTCAATCGTAAGGCACTCATACACATCTGCTTCAATAATTGCGCTAAAGCTCTGCAGCTCTGTTAACGGCAACTCTTCCAGTGGCGTTTGTTTCGCAATAGCGACAACAACAGCTTCACCCACTACATGATGAGCTTCCCTAAACGGCATGCCTTTAGCCACTAAGTAGTCAGCCAATTCAGTTGAGTTAGCATAGCCTTGCTGCGCAGCGCTTAATGTTCTTTCACGATTGACCTGCAAACCACTTAGCACTAACGCTGCCATCTCTAGACAAATCGCCCAGCTGTCCATCACATCAAACAGCCCCTCTTTATCCTCTTGCATATCTTTATTATAAGCCAGTGGTAGAGCTTTCATCGTGGTAAGAATACCAATTAGGCTGCCATAAACCCGACCGGTCTTGCCCCTAATTAACTCAAGTGCATCAGGATTTTTCTTTTGCGGCATCAATGATGAACCAGAGGTCACTTCATCATCTAATTCAATAAAGCCTGCTTCACCACTATTAAAGAAGATAAGATCTTCAGCCATACGGCTCAAATGCATCATACTTATAGAAGCGTCACTACAGATCTCAACCACATGATCTCTATCTGATACGGTATCGAGGCTGTTCAGCGTTGGGCTGGCGAAACCGAGCGACTGTGCAAGTTTAACCCTGTCCATTGGATAAGCGGTACCCGCTAGCGCACCGGTCCCTAAAGGACAAGTATCTGCACGTTTCAAGGCATCCTCTAAACGGCTGATATCACGTTCAAACATCTCTACATAAGCAAGACACCAGTGGCCAAATAGAACCGGCTGCGCTCTTTGCAAATGTGTGTAACCAGGCATAACAGCATCTATTTCACGCTCAGCAAGCTCAATAAGTGCAGCTCTTAACTTAGTCAATAACCCGAGTAGTTCCTGACCTTCTTTTTTGCACCAAAGCTTAAGATCGGTCGCTACCTGATCATTACGCGAACGACCAGTGTGTAATTTTTTACCTAAATCACCCACTTTAGCGATAAGAGATTGCTCAACAAAACTATGAATGTCCTCCGCACCAGAGGCGATAATCATCTCTGGATTTTCGGATGTTTCAGCTAGCAGCTCGTTTAACGCAGCATGTAACTGGGTGCACTCATCAGTAGTCAAAACGCCAACTTGAGTAATAGCGCTTGCCCACGCAATTGAACCGACAATATCTTGCTCAATGAGTCGGTAATCTACAGGCAATGAGTCGTTAAAAAGTTTGAACAGTGCGCTGCTCTCTTGGCTAAATCTGCCGCCCCATAATGCCATGCTGGCTTCCTCTTAAATGCTGGGCGGACTAGTCGTCCGCCGTATAAATACTAAAATTAATGAGCTACTTTATTAACGTTACTTGTTGTGACCGTGTAATGCTCTGATACGACTAGAAAGCGAATACAAACGGATAAAGCCTTCAGCATCTTTCTGGTTATAAACATCATCTTCACCAAAAGTGGCAAACTCTTCAGAATATAAGCTGTTTGGTGAACGTTTTTTCACAGCGCTCGCTTGGCCTTTATAAAGCTTAATGACGACTTCGCCATTAACCAGATCCGCTAGTGGCTTTGAAGCGCCCAATAGTGATTCACAAAGCGGTGTAAACCAACGTCCATCATAAACAAGGTGCGCCATTTGAGCGCCAACTTGCTCGCGCCACTCACGGCTAGTTTTATCAAGCACTAACTCTTCAATTGCCCGCAGCGCAGCAAACATCACAGTACCACCTGGCGTTTCGTAGCAACCGCGAGATTTCATACCTACCAGTCTGTTTTCAGTGATATCAATTCGGCCGACACCATGCGCACCAGCTAACTCATTTAGTAGCATCAACGCCTTGTAAGGGGATAGTGCTTCACCATTTACTTTAGTGATTTTGCCTTGCTCTAGCTCTAGTGCCACGTACTCAGGTGCATTCGGGGCATCCTCAGGGGCAACGGTCATGGTCCACACGCCTTGAGTTGGCTCGTTCCATGGATCTTCCAGCTCACCACCTTCATGGGAGATATGCCAAGCGTTAGCATCACGGCTATAGATCTTCGTCGCTGAAGCGGTTGTCTCGATGTTACGTTCTGCAAGGTAATCAAGCAGATCTTCACGACTGACCATTTCCCACTCACGCCAAGGAGCAATAACCTTAAGATCGGGTGCCAATGCGGCAAAGCAACCCTCGAAACGCACTTGGTCATTACCTTTACCAGTGCAACCATGGCACACTGCGTCAGCACCAACTTTACGGGCAACTTCTACCTGAGCTTTAGCGATAATCGGTCTCGCCATTGAGGTACCTAGCAGATATGTGCCCTCATAAATTGCACCAGTTGCAATCGTTGGGTAGATATAATCAGCCACCAGCTCTTCTTTTAAATCGACGATGTAACACTCTGATGCGCCAGATGCGATAGCCTTTTCATGAAGCCCTTCTAACTCTTCAGCTCCCTGACCGACATCGGCACAAAAAGCGACGATTTCACAATTATCGTAGGTTTCTTTAAGCCAAGGGATAATCGCTGACGTATCTAGGCCGCCGGAGTAAGCAAGTACTACCTTTTTCACATCTGTTTTGTTTATTTCTGCTGACATTTTTAATTCCTACTACATTATTTCTGGTTCAGTCCGTCTGCACGAACCAACGCAATTTATTGACTAAATAGAGTGACAAGCACAGCGTTTTGCGCATGCATACGATTCTCAGCTTGATGCAGAATCAGCGAACCTTCGCCATCTACAATCTCGGTAGTTGCTTCAACTTCTCTATAGGCTGGCAAGCAATGCATAAAGTGTTTAGCCCCTGCTGCTGCCATCAGTTCGCTATTGACTTGATAAGGTTTAAATTTGGCTTCAATCTCTTCCATTGAGGCATTGTCACCCATTGAAATCCAGGTATCGGTATAGATTGCATCGTGATCGGCTATTGCTGCGATATCAGAACTAAGCACCAATGTGCCACCATGTTTTGCTGCTAATGCTTGAGCTTCACACACAACCTTGCCGTCAGGGAAATGACCAGGAGGGCACAATACGGTGAGGTGTGCACCTAAAATTGCCGCACCGAACATCAATGAGTGCGTCACGTTATTGCCGTCACCCACGTAAGCAAGCTTTACCTTACTCACATCGTCATACTGCTCAGACAGGGTTAAGAAGTCTGCTAAGCCCTGACAAGGATGGTAAAGATCAGACAATGCATTGATCACTGGCACTGAGCCATGCTCTGCTAACTGTTCAATGGTGGAGTGCAAGAATGTCCGTGCCACAATGGCATCTGCCCAACAAGAGATATTGGCGGCAAAATCAGATACAGGCTCACGCTTACCCAGTGCACCATTTTGCTGATCAAGATACAAACAGTGGCCACCTAACTTATTGATACCAATATCAAAGCTGACACGCGTTCTTAATGAAGGCTTTTCAAATAGCATCACTACACTTTTACCATCGAGCGCTTTTCTGTAATCCGCCGGATTTGCTTTGATGTTTTTTGCTAGCGCTAGCAAGTCTAAAAGCTGCTGTTGCGATAGATCTTTAATTGATAATAGATGGTTCATGAAACCGCTCCCTAAGGTTGAATCTGAGTACCAACGGCTTCACCGTTGCTTAATGCAATAAGTTGTTCTGCATGACGCCAAGATGCGATTTGAACGGCTTGCCCCATCGACTCCGCAACTTCAAGAGCCGCTTCGACTTTAACTTTCATGCCTTTTTCAATCACACCAATCTTAGTTAGTTCGTTAATTTCGGCACGATTCAAACTGCTGATCAGTTGTCCTTTACCATCAAGTACACCTGAAACATCAGACAACAACACAAGATTACCGCCAACAAGCTTTGCAAGTGCAGTAGCGGCTTGATCCGCATTAACATTTAACATTTCGCCTTGGCTACTGATAGCGATTGAGCTGACAATTGGCATCCAACCTTTAGCTAATACAAACTCTAGGTAACTGGCATCATTTGGCTCAACCTCTCCCACAAATCCAAACTGAGGGTCTTTGATGTTTGCCGTCATCATATCGGCATCAGCAAGACTCATACCGAGACTGGTAATACCAGCTTTGATTGCAGCAGCTTGTAAGATTTTATTCGATGTACCAGCGAGTGCGCCGACAATGACAGGTACCTGTTCTGCAGGTGTCACCCTTAGCCCATCTAGCTTCTGCGTGACCATGTTATTTGCGTTTAGCTGCTCATCCACCAAGCAGCCTCCACCATGCACCATAATCAATGGCTGACCATTGGCGATCATTTTGACCGCGGTTTCCATCAAACGCGCCATGCCCATTTCACACTGTAAAAGTGCTCCACCGACCTTCAGTACCATCACTGGTTTGGCGTTAGACTTAGCATTCAGTTCTGTATTTAATGTTGCCATTTTAGGATCCAAAGTCGTTATTTTAACAATTCGTTAAAATGAATCTTTATGCATTGCAAGGCCTGACTCGCTGCACCCTTCATTAAGTTGTCAATTGCGCTTGTGACCACGAGATAATTTGTTTCTGGGTCAAACTTCCAACCGATAAGACAGTTAGGTGTTTGCACTACATCATCAATTTTAGGAAATTGATTCTGTTTTACAGTTACCAGTGGTGCGTTGTCATAACACTGATAAGCCGCTTCAATATCTTTAGCTGTGGTGCCTTTAGCGAGTTGTACCGTAATGGTGGCAAGTATGCCGCGTTTAAAATTGCCCAAATGAGGAGTAAAGATAACTTCTTGGCCTAACTGGGTAGCAATTTCAGGTTGATGTCTATGCCCAAGTACGCCGTATGGCGTTAAGCTCACTTCACAAAAACTAGTATGCAGTTGCGCTTTTCTGCCTGCCCCTGTCACACCACTGACAGCGTTGATTACCGGCATTACATCAGTCAACATATTAGCGAGTGGCTTAAGCGCCGTTAGTGATGCAGTCGGATAACAACCCGGTACAGCGATCATCTTGCTGGTTGCAATTTTGTCGGCATTCCACTCCGCTAGACCATAAACAGCATCAGCAAGCACTTGTGGATATTCATGAGTAAAACCATACCACTTAGGATATTTGTCTAACGCTTCAAAACGATAAGCACCACTTAGGTCAAACACCGCTAGACCTTGTTGATAAAACCAAGCCGCTAGATGCAAGCTCACCACATGGTCTGTCGCTAATACGACCGCATCAGCCTGCTCAACAATCGCCGCTTTGGCATCATCGCTAAGCGGGCTTAAACAAAGATTAATATGGCTGTATGTAGGGTACAGTTCAGCAAGTGCTTTACCTTTATCTAAGCTATTTTCAGAAACATAAAGACCTTGAATGGACAATTCCGATTCAGCGTTTATGAGAGAAGTGATCTGCGCGCCGGTATAACCGCTAGCGCCAATAATGGCTATATTTTTCATAGTCTATGACTTTAAAACCTTTATCTTGAATTTAGATGACAAAACGAAAAAAAGAATGGGCACAACTTAAGCCCTGGCTGAACACCATTAAAGACAAGTTTATCGTCGCAGGAATTGGGTAGGATTGACCTTAATATTTAATAATTGAACTAGGTTAAACATATATACTCTCATTTAAAGGCCATCAAAATATGGTACTTATCTTAGCTGTTTGATAGACTAACACACAAATTTAATTATGCAATATATTTGAATATATATTTAGGTATTTTTTAATGACTACACTCCCTACATTAAAAAGCAGCTTCACTCAGCTAATCGGTTCACCATCGATCAGCGCTTTAGAGGCGCAGCATGACATGAGCAATAAGGCCGTTATTGCGCTACTGCATAATTGGTTTACAGATTTAGGCATGAGCTGCCAAACACACTCCGTTGCAAATACTCGTGATAAACATAACTTTGTCGCCTCTTATGGTAGCGGCCAAGGTGGACTGTTATTGGCTGGTCATACAGACACGGTACCATTTGATGAAGGGCGTTGGAGCCAAGACCCTTTTCAACTGGTTGAGAAAAATGACCGTTGGTATGGTTTAGGTACCTGTGACATGAAAGGTTTTTTTGCTTTAGTGCTAGAAGCCTTAAAAGAGTTGCCAATGGATAAGTTCAAGCGACCTTTGCATATCCTTGCCAGCGCTGATGAAGAAACGACCATGAATGGTGCAAAAGCATTTGCCGCCGCAAAATCGATCAGCCCTGATTACGCCATTATTGGTGAGCCCACCAGCCTAAAACCCGTATATATGCATAAAGGCCATTTTACTCAAGGTATACGAGTAACCGGTCGCAGTGGTCATTCGTCAGATCCAGCCAAAGGGCTTAATGCCATTGAGGTGATGCACTTAGTTACCGGTCAGTTGCTTAGGCTTAAGCAGCACTTAGCCGAAAACTACCGTGAAGACGCTTTTAGTGTGCCATACCCAACGATGAACTTTGGCCATATTCACGGTGGCGATGCTGCCAATAGGATTTGTGGTTGCTGCGATCTACATATCGACCTTAGACCCATTCCTGGCCTCGGCCTTGAAGATTTAGAACTGATGGTGGCTAATTACCTCGAACCCGTTTCTAGCCAGTTCCCAGGCTGTATTAGTGTCGCGCCTTTGTACCCAGGCTCAGAACCCTTTGCTGATGACAAAAATAGTAGCTGGAGCCAATTGGTTGCACAGCTTTCAGAAAGTGAGCCAGAAGTGGTTAACTATGCCACAGAAGCCCCCTATATCAGGCAGCTCGGTTGCCAAACACTGGTGCTAGGACCTGGAAGCATTGAGCAGGCTCATCAACCCGATGAGTTTCTTGACTTGCACTACCTAGACAAAACAAAGAAGCTATTAAAAGAGCTGATTTATCATGCTTGTATAAAATAATTTGTCTTGTCAGATTAGATATTCAGTGCAAAGTCATTATAAGCGCCATAATTAGTGTGCTTAAAAGTGAGATAGAGCACATTCAGGCACGGTAACCCGAACTAGATCATTGCCTAGTATGCTATCGCTAGGTATTGTGATCGATTAGCTTACTGATATGGAGCACGTATGGTTGATATGTATGCGTCGTTAAGGTCAAACGTTGGCACCTTAGGACAGATTTTAGGTGATACAATTCGAACCGATCTCGATGACACTTTTTTAGATAAAATCGAGCAAATCCGCCACCTCTCAAAAAGTTCACGTCAAGGCAACGATGCTGCCCGCGAAGAGATGCTGACCCTGCTATCAGCATTAAGCGATGACGAACTCGTGCCATTTGCCAAAGCTTTTAACCAATTCCTAAACTTGGCAAATATTGCTGAGCAGTTCCACACCATCAGTCGTAATTGCGATGAACTTGTCTGTGTCCCCGATCCAGTAGAGCAGCTTCTAGGCAGAATGCTCGGTGGTAATATTGATCAAGAAAAGATGCTTGAGTGTTTAAAGAGTCTTGATATCGATTTGGTGCTGACTGCCCATCCAACGGAGATCTCAAGACGGACCTTGATTCAGAAATATTCTGCGGTCGTCGACTCATTAACCGCATTGGAAAATCCTCAGTTAACTGAGCAAGAGAAAAAACAGCATCACCTGCGTTTACGTCAACTTATCGCACAGATATGGCATACCAATGAGATCCGTCATGAGCGCCCGACTCCAGTAGACGAAGCTCGTTGGGGATTAAGCACCATTGAAGTGTCATTGTGGCAAGCGATTCCAGATTTCTTGCGCCAGTTAAATCAGCAAGTTGAAGAGCGTACTAATACTCAACTGCCCATCGATATCGCTCCAGTAAGATTCTCTAGCTGGATGGGCGGTGATCGCGACGGTAACCCTTTTGTGACTTCAGTCGTCACTCAAGAAGTGCTCGACCGCAATCGTCACACCGCAGCTAGGCTCTATCTGAAAGATGTTGTTCTTCTGGTTAATGATCTTTCTATGGAAAGCGCAAACGATGAGTTACTTGCCTACACCCATAGCAGCAATGAACCCTATCGTGATGTATTAAAAGATCTACGTGGCAAACTAAGAAATACCATCGATTATCTCAATGCCAGACTTGAGGGTCATAAGCCTGAGGTCGATTTAGCAGACATCATTTGGGATGAGAAAGATCTCAAAGAGCCACTATTGATGCTTTATAGAAGCTTAAGTGATTGTGGTATGAGCCTTATTGCCAATGGGCTACTACTTGATATGCTGCGCCGAATAGCCTGTTTTGGTATCCATATGCTAAGGCTCGATATTCGCCAAGATGCACAGCGCCATGCCGATGTGATTGCAGAGCTGACGCGATACTTAGGCATGGGCGATTATGCACATTGGGGTGAAGCAGAAAAGCAATCCTTCCTGCTTAGAGAACTCACCAGTAAACGACCACTCATCCCAGCAAATTGGCAAAGCAGTGATGAGGTTGCAGAAGTACTGCGTACCTGTCGACTAGTCGCGACGCAACCAGCACGAGCCATGGGATCTTACGTTATTTCGATGGCCAGCCAACCCTCCGATGTTTTAACAGTATTACTGCTATTGAAAGAAACGGGCTGCCCTCATCCAATGCGAGTCGTACCACTGTTTGAAACATTGGACGATCTTAATAATGCGGCTCAGTGTATGTCGTCGCTCTTTAGTATCGATTGGTATCGTGGCTATACCAAAGGCATACAGGAGGTGATGATCGGTTATTCCGATTCAGCTAAAGATGCAGGCGTGATGGCAGCGGCTTGGGCGCAGTACAGTGCACAAGAAAAACTGGTCGCTGTCAGTCAAGATGCCGACATCAAGCTCACCCTCTTCCATGGACGTGGTGGCACAATCGGCCGAGGAGGCGGGCCAGCACATGAAGCGATTCTATCGCAACCACCGGGATCTGTAGATGGACGCATTCGTGTTACAGAGCAAGGTGAGATGATCCGCTTTAAGTTTGGTTTGCCTAAGCTCGCGGTTCAGAGTCTCGCGTTATATACCTCAGCGGTGATGGAAGCAACACTGCTACCACCGCCAGAACCAAAACCTGAGTGGCGCAGATGCATGGAACAACTTGCCGATGAGTCAGTACTCGCTTACCGCGCTATCGTAAGAGAAGAAGCTGATTTCGTTTCCTACTTTCGAGCCGCAACCCCAGAGGTAGAGCTCGGTAAACTGCCATTAGGTAGTCGCCCAGCAAAACGCCGTATCGATGGCGGTATTGAAAGTCTGCGTGCGATTCCATGGATCTTTGCTTGGTCACAAAACCGCTTAATGTTACCTGCATGGCTCGGAGCTGGTGAAGCGCTACAAGCTGCATCTTTAAGAGGCGATCTGCCCTTACTGCAAGAGATGGAGCAGGATTGGCCGTTCTTTAAAACCCGTATATCTATGTTAGAGATGGTTTACGCAAAAGCTGAACCCAATTTAGCTAAGTACTACGAAACAAGCTTAGTGCCCAAAGAGCTGCATCACTTAGGTGTGCAACTGCGTGAGCGTCTAGCGATTGGTGTCGATGCAGTGCTTGAGCTCACTCAAGCGGAAAGCTTAATGTCTCACACTCCTTGGAATAGAGAATCTGTCGAGTTGAGAAACCCCTATATTGATCCGCTTAACTTCCTGCAAGCTGAGCTATTAGCGCGTACCCGCAGAGAAGAAGAGACCTCAAACAATGTAGAGCTTGCTTTGATGTTAACCATTGCAGGTGTTGCTGCTGGAATGAGAAACACAGGCTAATGAAGATACTTAAAATTACACTGTGTGCACTATCGCTGCTACTAACGGGCTGTGTCAGTCAGTACAGCATTACTGAAAGTGAGTTGGAAGGTTACTTAAGTGATGAGATGCACTTTGAGATCAACCAAGGTAATCAGATCTTTGGTATTGAACTCAAAGTGAATGACATTGATGTTACTTTAGGTGCTAAGCCAAATACCATGTCAGTAATGGCGTCAACCCTGGTAAAAGTGCGTAACCCGATGCTGCCTATCAGTGCCGATTTGACTGCAGAGTTCGAAGCTGAGCCTTGGTATGATGCCAGTAATCAAAGTGTCTACCTGCGTAACCTTAATCTGGTAAAAGTAGAGTCAAAACCAAAGGATATCGAGAAAGCCATTGGCTCTATTGCACCGCAGCTTATGGGATTTCTAACACAGTTCCTTGAAACTCAACCTGTGTATGTGCTCGATACCAAGGAATCCAATCAAGCGTTAATAGCAGAAATGACCAAGCGCATTGAAGTGAAGCCAGGAAAATTGGTTTTAGTATTTGACGAGTAAAGCTGAGCTAAACCGCTAAATATAAGGCAGTAATGAAAAATTCATTACTGCCTTTTTTAGTAAACTTCGTTATTTTGAGAAGCGTTTAATCGATCCATAATCAACTATAACGGCTTCATCGAGTAGTTCGCGACGCAGCATATCAAATGCTACCGCAGTACTTAAGCTACGCACTAAATCCCGAGAGCGTCGTGGCAATTTAATCATCTGGCTATAAACTCCGCTCTTAGTTGCTAATGCTATCGCAACAGTTCCGACAGGTTTATCTTCAGTGCCTCCCGTTGGGCCGGCAATACCGCTCGTAGCTAATGCATAATCGCTATCTAAAATAGCCCTAACACCTTTTGCCATCTCCTCGACCGTTGCTATAGATACAGCACCATGATCATCTAAGGTTTCTGGCAATACACCCAGTATTTTGACTTTTGATTCATTACTATAAGTAACCAGTCCTTGATCTAAATAAGCTGAGCTTCCAGCATGTGAAATCAACTGACTGGCAATCATGCCGCCAGTACATGACTCTGCCGCACTTAGGGTTTTCCCTGAATCAATCAACAAAGCATGGATCTCTGCAGCTAGGCTCTTTTTATTATTTGCTACTATCGCTGTACCTAATAGGAAACGGATCTGCGCTTCAATCTTATCCATCTCACTGATTGCTGCTTTACCACGTGCAAATAACTTAATTTCGATATGTGGCATAGAGCTTCGGTAACCAATGGTGATCCCTTCAGGCAAAACAATGGTTTCTAGTGCATCAGCGAGAGATGACTCGCCTTGCCCTAACGTCAGGTATTTGCGCAGCGCAACATCCCCGGCAATTTCAAACCTTTCATTGATAAAAGGAATAAATTGCTCTTTAACCATTTGCTTAAACTCAAAAGGCACCCCTGGAGTAAAGAACAACCAAGCTCGGTTAAGCTTTACCGCAAAACCACAGGCTGTGCCCACAGGATTATCTATCATGATGGCAGACTCAGGTATTAGAGCCTGTTTAAGGTTACTCTCAGCCATCACTCGGCCGTTGCGAGTAAACCAATCATCTAAGCGATCACGCCAAATTTTATTTTCCACCAAAGCCTCACCTTTAGCTAATGCCATCGCTTCAGAGGAGAGATCGTCACTTGTAGGGCCTAATCCGCCATTAACGACAATGACATCAGCCTCGGTGCTGCGCTCTTTAAACACAGCGACAAGATCTTCAAGCCTATCACCCACTGTAATTCTACGCTGACACTCTACCCCGTGCTCCATCAACGTATTAGCAAACCATGCAGCATTGGTGTCGACTATCTGACCTGCCAATACCTCTTCACCGGTACAAATCATTTCTAGCTTCATTGGACAATCCCTAGCGATTAATTGCAGTTAAATTAGGAGAGCTAAGCGCTAATAGCAATAACCAATTTATATTATTTGTTTTTTTCATGGGTTACTAAGTTTACGTCTGTAATTCCAGCATCGACGCTGCTGGATTTACAGACGTAAAAAAGCCCGTTGCGTTAGCAACGGGCTTAATACTCTCTTAACGAGACCTATATTAATAAGAACAGGCGCCAGGAAATGAACTACTCATACATGGGCATATTGTCACCCGAGTCACGCTAAGCGCTATAGTAAAATGATGAACTGACTCAAATTGCAGACGTGAAAAAGCCCGTTGCATTAGCAACGGGCTTTCTCGTATTAGGCGCCTGGAAATGACCTACTCTCGATTATCCCCGCAGGGGATAAATGGGGGCGAAGAAGGCCAGTTTTGAATGCAACGCATTCATGGACTTAGTAGCGCGAGTAACTTGTTAC